>CAISHO010000117.1 GCA_903885165.1 uncultured Nitrosomonadales bacterium
ACGCATCCGAATCCGTCGCAGGCGATGTCGGACGGGCCGAACGCTTTTCCGTTGGGTCATCTTAAGGCCTTGCTCAAGACGTTGATGGTGTTGGACAGTGCCGTCAAACAGCAGGGCTTGATCGAGGAAACAGTCGATCTGAGAAATGTATAGTAATTTTTAAATTATTGATTAATAAGTGTTATTTTATTGTTGAGGATATGAGATGAGTGCAATTGTTGATGTGATCGCCCGTGAAATTCTGGATTCTCGTGGAAATCCAACTGTAGAAGCCGATGTATTGCTCGAATCCGGTGTGATGGGACGTGCCGCTGTGCCGTCCGGTGCCTCCACAGGAGAGCGTGAAGCGATTGAGTTGCGCGATGGCGATAAGAGCCGCTATCTGGGCAAGGGCGTCTTGAAAGCGGTTGAATACGTTAACACTGAAATTGCCGAAGCGATCATCGGTCTTGATGCGGCTGAGCAAGCATTTATCGATCAGACTATGATCGACCTCGATGGCACTGAAAACAAGTCGCGTCTGGGTGCGAATGCGATTCTGGCAGTTTCGATGGCGGTTGCGCGCGCAGCGGCTGAAGACTCCGGCCTGCCGTTGTATCGTTACTTGGGCGGCTCTGCCAAGATGCAATTGCCTGTACCGATGATGAACATTATCAACGGCGGCGCACATGCCAACAACAATATCGACATGCAGGAATTTATGATTATTCCGGTTGGTGCGCCGACTTTCCGTGAAGCGTTGCGCTACGGCGCTGAAGTATTCCATGCGTTGAAGAAGTTGATTGACGAAAAGGGTATGCCGACCACCGTCGGTGATGAAGGCGGTTTTGCGCCTAACTTGCCTAGCAACGAAGCGGCTTTGCAGTTGATCGTCGAAGGGATTGAAGCGGCAGGTTACGTACCGGGTGCGGATGTGGCGATCGGTGTGGATTGCGCCAGTTCCGAGTTCTACAAAGATGGCCTGTATCATCTCGAATCCGAAGGTCTGCACCTGACTTCGGCTCAACTGGTCGATTATCTGGCAAACTGGGTGGACAAGTATCCGCTGATTAGCATTGAAGATGGCATGTCTGAGAATGACTGGGACGGCTGGAAGCTGCTGACGCAACGTCTGGGTAAGAACGTGCAGATCGTCGGCGATGACGTGTTTGTCACCAACACAAAGATCTTCCGCGAAGGGATTCGTCAGGGTTTGGCGAATTCCATCCTGATTAAGGTTAATCAAATCGGTACGCTGACAGAAACTTTTGCCGCGATCGAAATGGCTAAACGTGCAGGCTACACAGCAGTGATTTCACATCGTTCCGGCGAAACCGAAGACAGTACCATCGCTGATATCGCGGTCGCGACCAATGCGTTGCAAATCAAGACTGGTTCTACTTCCCGTTCGGATCGTATGGCGAAATACAACCAGTTGCTGCGTATCGAAGAAGATTTGGGTGATACCGCTTCCTACCCTGGTCACGATGCGTATTATCAGCTCAGCTAGGATTTTGTAAATGCTGTAAAAATTCGCCCCAAGGCTCGCGCCGGGGGCGTTTTTTTTAATAGGATATTATTGCGCAATGACCTGCGCTGCCTGAGGTTTGCCCTGTTGCTATGAGATTGATCACCTGGATTTTGATTGTATTGCTGCTTCTGCTGCAATACCCGCTATGGCTGGGTAAAGGCGGCTGGTTGCGCGTATGGGATTTGAACAAGCAGGTGGCGACGCAGCAGCTAATCAACAGTAAGTCGCAGGAGCGCAATGCCTTGCTGGATGCCGAGGTTCGAGATTTAAAGCAGGGAACGGAGGCGATCGAAGAGCGCGCGCGTAGCGAGTTGGGCATGATCAAGAGCGACGAATTGTTTTTTTCGGATTACGGACAAGCGGCGAGCAGTGTTGCCGATGCAATAACTCGGGAGCTTCGTCAATAGTGATGCGCTCCACGCATCGAACAGCCATTCAAAATTCAAATCCCAGCCAGGAAAAAAACTGGAATTTGCTGAATTTTTTAGTTGTCTAGCCTAGCGGTTTCACGTTGAGCCGGCCAATTGTCTGATTTCGCAGCAGATTGCTGCTTCCTGGATGTAAAAAGGCATGACCATTTAATTTAAATTACGCCTTATCAATACCTCAGCTATTCCGGTTTCTACCCATGCAAGCCTGATTGAGCGGGTTTGTGGGCCTTTTGCAGGTCTTCACGATAGTCGGCGCCTAAGCAACGCGACGTAGTTTGTGCACGGTGATCAAAATTTAGCTAACTTGCTGGCGACCATGAATATCCTGGATTTTTTGCTCCACACCGCGCTTGATTGGGTGGGTGAGCGTTATTGCACTGTGCTCTCCCTTCGCGCCGCACCTTTTTTAGCATCTGCGCACGCTACTGTACTACCTGTCTTTCGATGAATGGGATCACCTCATAATCTTCTTTTGCAAAGGCAATCAGCCAAAATCACCTCGTACCGGGTAGCGAAAAACTATTTTTATTTCGCCCAACCTGTTTTTCTTATGTTTAATTTTGAATTGCTGAATGAGCAGTAATAGAACCGTATTGAATGTGCTAAAGTGCTGACTATAACCATTGAGAGCGTTCTAACTAAATGCATAGGGTAATGGTAATGATATCTACATTGAGAATGGGTTATGCGGATACTAATTGTTGACGACAACCAAACCATTGTCTTATTACTGAGTTCACTACTGAAAAAGTGGGGACATGAAGTGGTGGTAGCAGAAAATGGTGAATTGGCTTGGCAATTGCTCCAGCATGACAAGATTCAGTTTGTCATTAGTGACTGGATGATGCCTTGTATGGACGGCGCTACGCTATGTCGCAAGATTCGCGGCGCTGGTTTTCAAGATTATGTATATTTCATAATGATCACCGCAATTGGTAAGAAGGGGGGGATCGTCGAAGGGATGGAAGCGGGTGCAGATGACTATCTGTCCAAACCATTCGATTCTGAAGAGCTCAGGGTTCGTATTAATGCGGGGTGCAGGCTGTTGCATCTAGAAAGCGAACTTCTCAATCGTAACAAGCACCTAGCTGTCGCTTATAAGTTACTTAGTCGTGATCTTGAAGCTGCTGCCATCGTGCAGCGGAATCTGCTTCCGGATCGCGCCGCCACGTTTGGACACGCACAGTTTGACTGGCTATTTGTCCCGACTTCCTTTGTGGCCGGCGATATTCTGGATTATTTCCGGATTATGGATCATCATGTGGCTTTCTATCAATTGGATGTGTCAGGGCATGGTGTTCCTTCTGCGATGCTTTCCGTCACTCTATCCAAATTCCTACAACCTGAGCTTGTCGTCGTCGATCAATCGACGAAATTTAGTGAAAAATCATTGACCGGGCTTTCTTTATTTCCGCCAGAAAAGACGGTTTCTGAATTAAATACTTCATTTCTTTCAGGGGTTAATGGCGATTTTTATTTTACGATGGTATATGCCATATTGAATTTGAAAACGGGTGAGTTAACATTCTGTCAGGCAGGTCATCCTAACCCCATATTTATGCCTGAGGGTGGGGCAGCAAGACTGGTCGGGGGAGGAGGATTTCCTGTGGGATTGCTGCCGGAAGCTGAGTATGAGTCATGTAGTATTGTGATGAGAAATAAAGACCGTTTCTTTCTGTATTCTGATGGTATCGTTGATTGCGAATGCGCTGTTGACGGTGAGATTTTTGGTGAAGAAAGACTCATCAAATTTATTGAAGATTCTCGGTTAAGTCCCGTTACGGATTTGAATGCCGCTCTCAAGTCAGTGCTGATCGCTTGGCGGGGCGGTGAAACGTTTGAAGATGACATCTCGTTTCTTGCTGTGGAGCTGAACTCAAGAAGAATGCAGCAGGGACGGAGTGAGGTGTCGATGAACTCGGATGATATTGAGCGGAGATGCTAGGAGTTTAGTCGTGAAAATGACGTATATTCTGAATTTTCAGATGGCATGCTTTGATTGGGCGCGTCGTATGCCGTAGTATCATCTGCAACAAGCTGCTTTGTTTAAAAACAATATTTGCGGGGATGATCTTGATGTCTACTAAACACTATGACCCATGGCATGACGTCGAATTGCTCAATGACGTCATGAACAAATTCGAGAGTCGGCAATCAGGCTTTGCCAGGCTGCAATTTCTAATACGCATGGCTGTGAAGCGCTTCGTTTGGACTGTCACGATAGGATCGACTTATTTTATTAAACGCGTGCTTGATGTGGTTGTATCATTATTAGCGCTGATCATGCTCTCGCCGCTGTTTTTAATTACTTGGCTGGCAATCAAAGTCGAAGATCCAGGCCCGTCAATCTATATTCAAAATCGTATCGGGAAATGGGGAAAAACCTTTGCGATGTACAAATTCCGATCCATGGTGATGAATGCAGATGCTCTTAAGGATCAACTGTTGAAGCAAAATGAGTCGGAAGCCGGGGTGATTTTCAAAATGAAAAACGATCCTCGTATCACTCGCACCGGAAAAATTATTCGAAAATTGTCTATCGATGAGTTGCCACAACTTGTCAATGTACTAAAGGGCGATATGTCTTTGGTCGGCCCCAGACCTCCTGTGCAACGTGAAGTTGACGAATACAGCATAGCGCACAGGATGCGTCTCGAAGTGACGCCAGGTATCACCTGTCTGTGGCAAATCGGTGGGCGATCAGATATCGATTTTGAGGGGCAGGTCAGGCTGGATGTGCAGTACATCCGGGAACGCAGGTTCCTTAAAGATGTTTTGATACTGCTGAAAACAGTTCCGGCTGTGCTGTTGGGGAAAGGGGCTTACTGATGTCAGAACGAGCTGAGGCAAATGAAACAAGAATAACGAGAGCACTGTTGCTCGATACGGGTAAGGGGGAGGCGCTTGCACCCTTCCTTGAGAAATGTGCTGCTGGCATGCTGTCGATAGGGACTAAGCCTGTTGTCCAAATATGGATGGAGGTACTGGCCGATGCTGGTGTAAATGAAGTAATGCTGTTGCTGACTCATGTTCCAGAACAAGTTCGTTCGTTTTTGGGTTCAGGGGAGCGCTGGGGGATTAAAGTAAGTTTTGCAATTGTACGGGAGGATATTCCACTCGGACAAAAAATCGCTCATGCGAGAGAATTCATTAAAGCCGGCACGTTCATTGCTGAGCTAAATGTGGTGCCATTGGAGGGATTTATAGCCTGGCTTACACAGGCGGCTCTGTGCGGAAGTGAAACCTTAGCTTGTTTTCCTGAAATGGAAAAACAGCTTGAGGCATTGATTAAAGATGGTTTTTTAAGCGAGGCAGGTCAATACACTCTCAGCTTGCCAGAGCTTGATACTTTCGGAAAAAATATCTATCGGATAATTGATGGGCCAGATGAACTTTGGCAAATCAATATGGATATGTTTAGTGCTGAGGTGGTAGATACACATCGCGCTGGATTCGAGAACGAGAAGGGCGTATTTATATGCCGAAATTCACGATTTCATCAAACTGTTAAATTGAATTCGCCCTGTATTGTCGGGGAGAACTCGATTTTTAGTGAACGTATACAGATAGGTCCTAATGCGATTTTAGGTAACAACATGTTTGCAGATGTGGGCTCTTCTATCAGGAATAGCGTTGTTTTTGATCATACCTTTATCGGCTCATATATGGAACTTGACAGGGTAATTGCATCAGGTCGGGTGTTGTACAGTATGGATAGTAAAATGTATATTCATCTTGATGATCCTCTGCTGGTTGCAGACATAGAAAGCGGTGGCGGCAGTCTCTCATCCCTACTTCAGCGACTGGTCGCCGCGCTTATTCTTGTGATCCTGTTCGTTCCTGTGATGGTTCGTGCTTTGATTTTGAAAGCGACAGGAAAACCTGTCTGGTTGAAAGAAAAGCTGATACTTGAGGTAGGATTATCCTTGGATGGTCAGCGGGAATTCAGGGAACTGACGGTGACTTCATTAGCGGTTAAAAATCCTTCATGGCGTAAAATTTTTTGGATATGGCAGGTTGTTCTGGGTGCGATTGCGCTGACTGGCATCATGCCGAGAATGACGCGTGCAGACAGATTGCCGGACTGGACTTCAGATGTCGTCTGGGTGGCTCCTGGTGTTGTGACGTTAGCGGATGTAACCGGGGTTTCCCGAGCTGGTTCGGATAGTGAGGATGTGTTGATTGCAGATGCTTATTATCAATCTACTACAAAGAGTGGCTTGGATCTGCAATTACTATGGAGATGGATAGCTTTGTTATTTAAGTGCGATGAAAGGGAGGATGTATGACTGAATATTTCAAACAGGAACAAATTGGTGACACTTTGGTATTGCGTCTGCAAGGACGTATGGATGCACAAGCCGTTTCGGAAATGAAAGAGGAGTTTAAAAATATTTCAGGGAAATATGTGCTGGCCAATCTGGCTGATGTCAGCTTTCTGGATTCCTCTGCCCTGGGACTGATTGTTTCCACCCTGCGCCGTATTCGAGAAAATGATGGTGAGTTAGCCTTGTGCTGCCTTACTCCTCGAGTACGCACCATTTTTGAGCTGACTCGATTGCACAAGGTGTTTCATATTTATGCAACTGAAGCACTGGCTTTGGCGGCACATTGACTTTCGGGCGCGGCTTAGTTGCGGGTGGCTACAGGCGCAGATAGTGGAGTTTTTTACGAAAAAATAATTTTATGATGTGTTCAAATTCTGAATTATTCGTTATGCCGGAACAGATGCATGCCGCTGATATAGTTGGCAGTGTACGCATTCCAGCGACTTTAAGTGCTGTTCGTTTGCTCTGCGATGTAGTCACAGATGCTGCAATGCAGCTATGTGATGATGCTGAATTTTCCGCTCTACTAGAAATTGCTGCCGCTGAAGCCGCAAATAATATTGTTATTCACGGCTATTGCGATAACCCGGGAGGTTGGATTCATCTTGAAATTAAATCGACCCCCAGTTATGTGTGCCTTATCCTGAACGACGGTGCGCCATACTTTGACCCGCTTGCGAATTCCCCAGCGGAAGACACGCCCGTAGCGTGTACTTCAGCTACAGATTCTAGTATGGGTATGGGTGTCTTTATTTTCAAAGATGCGATGGATTGTATCCGCTACCGGATGCTTGATAAAGGTAATCAATTGCTTATGTATAAGCTCATTCCCAATAAAACTGTAAAAGAGGTGATGGCATGAAGGCGATGATACTTGCCGCAGGCAAGGGTACCAGGGTGCAACCCATAACCCATGAGATCCCCAAACCAATGATCCCTGTGATCAATCAACCCGTGATGGAATTGATTATTCAGCATATGAAGTCACATGACTTTACGGATTTTGTCGTCAATGTCAGTCACCTGGCACACCTGATTGAAGATTATTTTCAGGACGGCAGTCGCCTGGGGGTGCAGATGGCATTCTCATGGGAAGGATACTTTAAGGATGATGAGTGGGTTGGTGATGCGATTGGTTCTGCTGGTGGCATGAGGTTAATTCAAGATCGTTTCGGATTTTTTGATCAGACTTTTGCAGTGCTTTGTGGCGATGCGGTGATTGATGTCGATTTTACTCGTGCGCTGGAACTTCACCGTGAAAATGGCGCAATGGCAACTATCATTCTGAAGCGAGTGCCTAAGAGTGAGGTGTCAAGTTATGGTGTCGTGCTGACAGATGAGGACGGTCGCATTGTTTCATTTCAGGAAAAGCCCACTGCGGAAGAGGCCAAGAGTGACCTCGTTAATACGGGGATTTACCTGTTTGAACCTGAAATTTTCAACTTTATACCGAAGGACTGCATTTACGATATCGGTTCTGACCTGTTCCCTGCATTAGTTGCCGCCGCCGTGCCATTTTATGGCGTTGAGTTGCCATTTCAGTGGATCGATATCGGTAAAACGCCAGACTTGTGGAACGCCACCAGTATGGCATTGCAGGGTCAAATACATGGATTTTCTATGCCGGGTACTGAATTAAGTCCCGGTATATGGGTGGGTACTAATACGCGTATCGATGAAAGAGCAATTTTGACCGCCCCGCTTTATATAGGCGGCTCTACGGTTATTGAAGCAGGGGCGGTTCTGCGTGGCCCCTGTGTCATACAATCAGGAAGTATGATTGAGTCCGGTGCTGTCATTGAAAAAAGTCTGATATGGCATCACACCAGAATTTCCGGCATTGCGAATATTTCGGAAAAAATTATTTTTGGAAATCACTGCATAGACTTTGATGGTGATGCTGTTAATCTTGCCGCAGGAGGCTTTGATTGGCTTATCGCGGATCGACGCAGCATTCGTACGGACAATCCCTTAGATATTGATGGAATTATGCCTAGGAAATGATCATGAAGAAAAAGACCGTATTGTCAGTTGTCGTGTTCATTGATGCGTTGGGCTGGGAAGTTTTACGTGATCGGCCGTTTATGGAGAAGGAGTTGCCGTACCGGCGTAAGCTTAAGTCGGTATTCGGTTATTCGTCGGCGTGTATTCCGTCTATTTTGACTGGTCTCATGCCACGGGAACACAAGCATTGGTCTTTTTTTTACTACTCTCCGAAAACCTCTCCTTTCGGGCCATTACGCTGGCTCGGCTTATTGCCGGCAAGTATTGTCAATCGCGGGCGAGTAAGAAACGCGATCAGTCAGTTGGTCAAAAAGTTTTATAAATACTCAGGGTATTTTCAACTTTACAATATCCCCTTCAAATTCATACATCTATTCGATTATTGTGAGAAAAGCGATCTGTTCGTGCCTGGTGGCATGAACAGGGGGAAGAATATTTTCGATCACTTGCAAGCGGCTTCCGTTAAATATCATGTTTCAAACTGGCGTAATTCAGAGGAAAGTAATTTGGCTGCTGCGCGCGATGATATTGAGAAAGGGCAGATTACATTTGCATTTCTTTATATGGCCTCTATGGATGCATTACTTCATAACGTTGGCAAGGAAAGCAGCCAAGTAACTGACAAGCTGAAGTGGTATGAGGAGAAACTCCGCACTCTGATGAGTGTCGCAAATGAGAAATATGATGAGGTGCGTCTGTTCGTATGTTCTGATCACGGCATGGCGACTGTTTATAAGAATCTCAATCTGATGGGAGAAGTGGAAGCACTAGGGCTGGTTTTTGGCAAGGATTATGTAGCAACCTATGATTCTACGATGGGACGTTTTTGGTTCCATAATGCTCAGGCGAAACAGAAGATTGTCGATTTTCTCACTAGCTTTAAAGGTGGAAAAATACTTTCTAATGAAGAGCTTAAACGTGTTGGTTGCGATTTTGAGGAGAGTCAGTACGGCGAACTGATTTATCTGATGGATCCGGGCGTTATGATTGTGCCGAGCCATATGGGTGAACAACCGATTACGGGTATGCATGGCTATCATCCGGATGATGCCGATTCGGATGCAGTTTTACTTTCCAATGTTGAACCACCCGCTTCTCCGGAATGCATAACAGATATCTTTCGTTTGATTCGTAGCGAAACGGGGGCTTGACCAATACTGCTCAGACGTTGCACATCACAAATATAGCCATGTGTAAGGGCATCGCATACGATCAATATAATTGAGTGTGATATCTGTTCATTATCTTGAAAGCTGTTGTAATTGTTTGAATAAGTTTGGTGAAATTCTATGCGATGGATACTTAATATTGGCAGCAACTACCTCAAGACAATAGTAGGAATGGTAGTTGTTTTTCTGCTTATGCCATTCACCATTCATATGATAGGCAAGGAGATGTTTGGCCTATGGTCACTGATATTTTCTGTCGTCGGCTTATTTGGACTGATGGATTTTGGTTTTGCTACTGCGGCTGTCAAATATGTGGCAGAGCGCACCGGGGCGGGTGATACCGAGGGGCGTAACAGTATTCTTTCCACCTTGCTGGTGATTTACACTTGTATCGGGGTTGTCTGTCTGGTGCTGGTTGCCATCGTTGCGGGTCCCGCCAGCGGGTTCTTTGCTATTTCAGGTTCGCAGAGCAAAATTTTTTCAGAAATTGTCTGGTTACTGGGAATGGTGATTGCAATCAGCTTCCCGGCAGGCCTCTTCAAGGCCGCGTTGATAGGCTCTGGTCAGATGAATGTCGTCAACGGGTTAGAGCTATTACAACTACTGGTTAATACCTCGCTCATCGTCTGGCTGCTGTCTGCAGGTTACGGCGTGCGTGGTCTGGCAATCAGTACCGCCACATCAATGCTGCTGACCTCGTTCTTGTTGATTCCGGCAGCTTACAGGATGGTGCCTGACTTTCACTTGTCCTGGCGGCAATTTTCGAAGGAACGCATACCTGAATTGTTGTCATTTTCGATATATGCCTTTATTGCAAATATCGCCATGCTGCTCATTCTGCGGATTGATCCTGTTGTTATTAGCATGTTTCTGCCATTAACAGCGGTGGCAACTTATGCTGTCGCTGTTAAGGTGTCTGAATACACCTATTTGCTTAATAAGCAGTTTTCCAATGCGCTGATGCCGCTGGTATCCCAATCTCACGGGAAAGGGGATAAGGATACAGTGCGCAGAGTTTTGATTGACGGCACACGATTTCAAATGGCTGTCGCCCTGCCATTTATTGCTTTGCTCTACTACTATGCACCAAGCATCATTACATTGTGGGTCGGACACGAATTCGATGATTCAGTCCCGTTGTTGCGGATATTGCTGGTAGCCGTGTTTTTTTCTGCTACGCAATTGAATGTAGCCAATGTACTCGGAATGACAGGATATCACCGCTTTGTCGCCTTCTCTATGGCGGGTTCTGCTGCGATTAATTTGTTGTTGTCGATTGTGCTAGTTCAATACATAGGCTTGTACGGTGTTGCATTGGCCACACTCGTTGCTGCCTTTTCCATTGAGATGCTGATCATCATCCCGCGTGCTTGCAGGACACAAGAATTGTCGTTGTCAGCCTTTTTCATGCAGGGTATATTTCCTTCCTTCCCGGCTGCCGTGCCTATGCTTGCAACAGCCTGGTTGCTTGGGGCATTGTTCCCTGCAGACAGTATCTTGATTATCACACTGGAGGGAGCCGTGGCAGCACTAGTATATCTAGTCGTTTTTGTGTTTAGCGGGGTACATGAGGTTGAAAGGCTTGCGGTAATGCGCAAATTTAAGAAGCGGGTTTCTGCTCACCCTCCTGGTGGAGTATGAGATGCTGAGTTATATGGGTAAATTTCTAAGGTTGTTGGTTCGGAGTTACTACCGGATGAGGCTGGGAAATCTGGGCGATCAAAGTGATATTGCCGTCCCTGTATTTTTGTCATACCCCATGCGGATTTCTATTGGTACACATTGTCATTTTGCTCGAAATGTGACGTTGAGAGCAAATACTGAAAAACCGCTGGGCATTCGTATAGGAAATCATGTGCGGGTACATGAGTCAGTATTGCTTGCCGCTAATAATGGTTCTGTTGAAATAGGCGATCGTTCGTGGCTTTCACCCTATTGTCTAGTTTACGGAAACGGGGGGGTGAAGATCGGGAATGATGTATTGATTGGTCCCAGAGTGTCGATCAATACCGTCTCGCACCATACGGAGCGTTGCGACATCCCCATCAATGAACAGGGAATCTATTGTGCTCCGGTAGTCATTGAAGATGATGTCTGGATAGGCATGCATGCCGTAATTTTACAGGGGGTCACAATAGGCAGGGGTGCCATCATCGGAGCCGGAGCCCTGGTGAACAAGGATGTGCCGGCCTGGAGTATTGCATTGGGCATACCTGCGAGGATAACCGGTCGTAGAATAAATGCGCCAGTTGAGGCTGGCTCGTCATGAAAGTTATCCATATTCCTCGTCGATTTGTGGTCAGCGAGTGGGGTGGTACAGAAACCACCATCCTGCAATTGTGCCGCAGTATGAAGCTGGGCGGTAATGACGCGAAAATATTTACGAGTCTGGCATTGTCGAATACACGCGAGGAGTCTGTGCAGGGGATCTCGGTGAAACGCTTCCCATATTGCTATCCATTTTGGGGCTTGAGCAGGCAGGCTATCGAAGACATGGATAAGAAGGGCGGGAATCTGCTTTCCTTCTCATTATTTCTGGCATTGCTGCGTGAGCCGGATGTTGATGTTTTTCATGCACATTCGGGTAAACGATTGGGTGGGATTGTTAGGGCGGTTGCAAAGCTGCGCGGAATACCCTATGTCATTACCTTGCACGGGGGCGTGTTTGATGTTCCCGCAGGGGAGTCTGAGCAAATGTTGAAACCCATTGAGAACACTATTGAGTGGGGCAAGCCTTTTGGCGCTTTGCTCGGCTCTCGGCAGGTGCTGGAAGATGCCGCTGCAATCTTGTGTGTCGGAGAGAATGAATACCGCGCGGCGAAGATCAAGTTGAAGGGGCGGCGGGTAGAAATGATGCCCAATGGTGTTGACAGCACTTTCTTCGCGCACGGTGACGGTGCGCTATTCCGCAGTGTGCATCACATCCCGATGGATCGCCGCTTAATCCTGTGTGTTGGACGAATCGACTACCAAAAAAATCAAATTGCTTTGATCGAGTCTCTAGCGAAAGTTCTGGGGAATGAACCGAAGGCGCATGTATTATTGATTGGCCCTGTCACTGTTGCTGCCTACCGCACAAAGCTGCTGGCTAAGATAGCTGAACTTGGCCTAGACTCGCAGGTAACATTGCTGCCTGGAATGAAACCTGATGATCCTATGCTAGTCAATGCCTATCATGCTGCCGATGTATTTTGCCTTCCTTCGTTACATGAACCCTTTGGTATTGTTATTTTGGAAGCCTGGGCTGCAAAACTGCCCGTTGTAGCCGCCAATGTGGGAGGTATACCCTCCTTTACAGCTGATGGTGAAGATGTATTGCTTGTCGATCCCCACTCGCCGGATAGTATAGCAAATGCATTGACGCGCGTTTTGTCAGATCGTGGCCTTGCCACAAGAATGGCCGATAAGGGGAATGCCAAGGCTTGTAATCAATATGACTGGAGCGTGATTTCCGGTCAGTTGTTGGGGATATATGAATCAATCCGATAAACGCGTGCTGCGTGTCCTGCACGTTCATCAGCGCGCTGCCTTTATGGGGGGGGTCGAGCAGATTCTGTTCGATACTGCCACGGGATTGTCTGAAGCTGGTTGGCCACAGGCTTTGCTGTACAGTGAAGGCGCACTTTCCCCTGCCTTTGCAGTGCCATTCTTACTGACGGGTGATGATTATTCACTTATTGAAAGATTCAAGCCTGATGTATTGCTATTGCACAAGGTCGAGGATATTGCTATGGTCAGTTATCTGGCAAACACGTATCCTGCAGCGCGTATGGTGCACGATCACGATGTGGTCTGTCTGCGTCGCCACAAGTATTTTCCGATTAGCACCAGAATTTGCAACAAACCGGCGGGCATAAATTGCTACACTCACCTGTGTTTTATTCTGAAATCCGGGCCAGACGCAGTCTTGCCGATTAGTTTTAAATCTGTCGCGGCTCAAAAGAAGGTAATACGCAGCAATGATGCGCTGCGCGCTTTGATCGTTGGCAGTCAATGGATGCGTGAAGAGTTGGTGATGAACGGGATTGAGGATGAGAAGGTGCATGTTATTCATCCCATTCCCCGGGAGTCTGCTGAAAACCGTGTGTTGCCACCTTCTGGACGCCGTGAAATACTCTACGTTGGGCAGATTATACGTGGCAAAGGGGTTGATCTCATGTTGCAGGCACTAGCTCTGTTGAAAACAGAGTGGCATGCAACCATCATCGGAACGGGAAATCATCTGGAGTACTGTCAGCGACTGGCCCGTCGACTCGGGTTATCTGATCAAGTTAAGTTTGCAGGCTGGGTGGATCATGTAAACCTGAATCAGTATTATGCCAATGCGTTGTTTACCGTTGTGCCATCTCGTTGGCCAGAGCCGTTTGGAATGGTGGGTGTTGAGGCGATGTCGCGAGGAGTACCTGTGGTGGGTTTTCATGCGGGTGGTATCCCCGACTGGCTGGCACACGAGAAGACCGGACTCATTGCGGCAGAGGGTGATGTGCATGCTCTGGCACATGAAATGGGGCGCATGTTAAGCGATCCTGAGTGGGCTATCCGTCTTGGTCAGGCCGCGATGTTGTCTGTGCAGGAAGAATTCAGGCACGACACTTATCTTTCAAAAATAATGAGTGTGATGAAAGGGTTGGTATGAGACTAGGGATATCAGCCTTTGCCGGTGACGGGGGGAAGTCGGGGATAAGCCAGTATATGACTAATATTTTCCGTCGCTTGCCCAAGTTAGCGCCAGATGATCATTTTGTTTTATTTATGGCAGATGCGGATCGGGAATTTTTTGCAGTTGATCATCCTCGTGTGAAAATTGTGAGCTATCCAAATTGGGTTGGTCATCCTGCTATCAGCATATTCTGGCATATATTCTGGTTTCCGCTCGCCTTGAAGTGGTCTGCCTGCGATTGCGTATTTATGCCGGCGGCTAACCGTCGTCTGGCATGGTGGTATGGGATGCCAAGTGTGGGGACCGTTCACGATATGTCACAACTGCATGTGCCTGCAAAGTATGATGCGCTGCGCATGTTTTACGTGATGCATGTTTTACCAAAGCTGATGAGGCGACTGGATCGTGTGGTGTCGATCAGCGAGTCTACGCGCCGTGATCTGGAGGATTATGCCAAGGTGCAGCCTAAACGGATTCATACGATCTACAATGGCGTTGATGAGATGAGATTTTTTCCGATGGACAGGGATGTGGCCAAAGGAAAAGTGACGGCAGAGTTACCGATACCGCATGATTTTATACTTTACATCTCCCGGTTGGAGCATCCTGGAAAGAATCACGTTCGATTGATTGAAGCCTTCGCGCAGTTGAAAGCACGTCTGGATTTTCCTCACAAGCTGGTGCTGGTAGGGGGGCGTTGGAAGGGCGCTGAGGCCATTGATGACGCCGTGATGAGAACAGGAATACAGAAGGACGTTATTTTCCCTGGGTTCGTACCTAACGAGATGTTGCCAACATTGTATGCTGCGGCGGATTTGTTCGTTTTTCCATCGCTATTTGAGGGTTTTGGTCTGCCAGTCATCGAGGCCATGGCATCAGGGGTGCCGGTTTGTGCCTCTAACTCATCAAGTTTGCCTGAAATTGTCGGAGACGCAGGTTTGCTTTTTGACCCAGAGAGTGTGGATGAAATTGCTGAAAGTATACGCAGGATATTGATGGATCGTGATTTGTGGAAAACGCTGAACGCGCGCGGTTTGGTTCAGGCAGGTAAATTTTCCTGGGATGTGGCAACATTGTCCACGCTAACCTTATGCCGCGAGCTCGTCCTCGAATCCGCATAATGGAAATCTGACTATGAAAAATAATTTTATCCTGCCTTGTTTGTTCAGATTGCAACCTGCAGATGATGAGTGAGGTTTGCTTTAAAGATGGAGAATGATGCTTTTAAACAGTTAAGTTATCTACGCGGCGTTGACCACCCATTTGATAATACGCGTGATGCCCGTTATTTTTATGCGTCGAGCGGACATGCCGAGGCGTTGGCACGGTTAGTATTTTTGGTTGAAGACCGGAATATGGGCATAGGCCTGCTTACTGGCGAAATAGGTTGTGGTAAAACCATGACGAGTAACGTCTTTCGCAATAATCTGCCCTCTTTTAAATATAAAGTTGTAATCATTGAAAATTGTTTGCTCGATTTTGACGGGCTTTTACTTGAAATTATCAGCCAGATAAAAGGTCGACGTATCAATGCAGATGAGTTGCCCAGTCGCTACTCCAAACTTTCAGCATTCAAGAGCGCACTCATTGAGGACGTTGGCAAAGCCAGTAAACATCTGGTTTTAATGTTAGATGAGGCGCAAATGTTAAGTGCGGATTCCCTCGATCAAATAAGAAGCCTGACGAATATTTCATCAGAAAAGAGCAACTTGTTTTCTGTTATTTTGATTGGTCAGCCGGAGTTGCGAGCCCTCGTCAAGAGCATGCCGCAACTTGATCAACGGATAAGTTTGCGATTTCATCTTAATCCACTGCATAACGAAGAAATATCTCGTTATTTGCTTTTTAGAATGAGAGTGGCGGGCATTTCAGGCGCGCCGCGCCTTACCGCCCAAGCAGTTCAAATGATTAGCCGCGCAAGCCGGGGCATCCCTCGCGAAATCAACCGAATTTGCAAGTTGAGTCTGGATCATGCAGTTGCGCACAAACTTGCCAAACTCGATTCTAACGTTGTCGCGTTGGTGGTAGCGGATCTCAACCTGCAAGGTACGCTCGATTTCTTCGATGAGGATTATCATGGCTGATAAATTAAGCATACGTGACAGCCAAGAAAAAAAAGCAGCCTTGTTGGGAGGCGACTCTGTTACGGTCAAAGAATTAGCTCTGGATTTTGGCGATGCATCATGGAATATTTCTGACCAGAAAAACGTTAAGTCAGAAGCCGTAGACAAAGAGACAGCACCGTCGTTATCGCCCATGCCGAACTTTGGCGATGAAGATGACGAGCCAAAATCAACGACCGGATCAGGAATCGATATCGCACGGCTTGGTTATGGAATATGGGGGCGCAGGAATCTGGTTACCTTGATCGCCCTCGTCATTACCACGCTCTTCGTCGTAATGGCATTTTTAACATTGCATCACAGTTGGAAAGCACAGGCTGTTCTGATCAAACGGGACCATGGTGATTTATTCACCGTTGGGCAGTTTGGTCAGCCATACAAACCTCAGGAATTCGGCATGAAAACGTTGTTGAGTACCGTCATGTTGCCCAGCGTGATGCGCGAAGCGATCCGGCGATCTAAAGTTGACATAAGTTTGGAATCGTTCGCAAAACTGGTTACCGTACAAGTTGCCGAGAAGGAGTCCAATGTTTTTATTGTCAGTCTTAAATGGGAAAATGCGGATGGGGCTTCAAAAATTGCCAATAATCTCGCGGAGGTTTTTCTAGAAAGCAATCGGAAGGTGAAGAGAAATGATGCCGAACAGGTCGTTAATCATTACCAGTCACAGTTAGATTTTGCGACCAAGTCACTTAATAAGTTTGAAGCTGAAATGCTCGAATTTAAGCGTAGTTCCGGTATCGTAAATATTGATCTGCAAACTCAGGCTGTCATTACAAAAATGGCCGATATTGAAGAGAAATTGCAGAACGAACAAGCGTTTTTGCATGTTATGGATGAGTCCAGAATAAGGCTGGAGAAAAATATTAAGGCTACCCCAGAGATGACTGTGCAGTCACAGAATTACCCGCAGGAATTGAAAAAGAAACTGTCAGAACTTGAAGTCGAGCTTGAGCAAGATAGCGGCAGGTATACGGAGTTTAATCCGAAAATAATTGATTTGAATAAGAAAATATCTAATATCAAGGCAATGGTCGAGCAGGGAAAGGACAATAGCATGTCGAAAACCTATACGGCTAATCCTATACGTCAAGAATTATCCCTTCGTTTGTATCGGTTGCTGGATGATATAAAAATCAGCGAGGGAAAGGTAGTGTCTCAAAAGGAACTGGTGAATGGTGAGATCAAAGAATTGGGTACATTGAGTGAGAACAGCAAAAGATATTTTCATCTTGTGAGCCAGCTTGAATCTGCTCGACGGTTGCAGGATAACCTGCTTAATCGTGTAGAAGAGGCCAAGGTTATGATGCTTAAGAAAGAGGGCGATTTTGATATCCTGGAACGAGCAGTGACGCCAGAAAAACCGGAATCAAGCGGGCGGGTTATCCTTATGATTGCAGGCGCAATAATTGGTGTGCTGTCAGGTCTTGTCACAGCGCTGGTTCTTGAATTACTCGATCCCAGTATACGTACCAAGAAAGAAGTTTTCGCTATTACCGGCTCTGAATTTATATTCGAATTTCAACATGTCCCGGATACAGAGCAAGATACGGTAGATACAAACTTTCCAGGGGAGCCCGTTGCTGTTTTATTTCGTCGCATCATCAATGACATGAGCGTGAAGTTGACCGATGACCGGTGGCAGTCTGTCGGCCTTATTTCTGCCGAGAAGGGGGCCGGTAAGTCTATGATACTTTGCAATCTGGCTCTGGCGCTGGCATTAAAGGAGGAGTCTGTTTTGATTGTGGATGCTGATTTGTCTGCCAACGCAGGTGTTCGCCCGGAACAGTATTTTTTAATGGATGGCGTCAAGCCCGGGTTGTTACAGCACCTTGAAGGAAAGGTTATGCGTCCATCACAGATTGCCCGTCCGACGGACTCGACCTCTGTATTTTTAATCTCAGCCAGTGATCAATATCCCCTGCCTAAAGACTCGATTATGCGTCTTGGTAATAAGCGCATGGGAATGCTTGTGACAGAGCTTACTGATTACTCAGGATTTGTGTTGTATGATTTACCCTCTTTGAGCGACCATGAAACCTCATTTGAGGCGCTAGCCAATATTGGGCAGGCTATCCTTGTTATTAGGAGCGGTCAAAGTAAAAAATCAGAAGTAAAAAGGGTCTTTGAACGCTTAAATAATGCGGGTGTTAATCTGAACTCCGTTATACTCACCGATGTTCCGCTAAGGTTTATGAAGATGCCTGAACAGTTTACAAATTCTGCCTATTCAAATGGAATGTTGATGACCGGCAACGATCAGTATGGTCCGGCGGGTTAATTTTACCTGTCACCTCCTCCTCTGTCTGCTGGCAATCTCGGTCAGTAGCTGTGGTACTGCGCGAAAGGATGCCGCTGTTACACCAGGTCAGATGCGCATTGCAGACCACGAAGAGCAGGCCGGATTGGAACCTAGGTATAAGTCTGTTGAAGATCAACTCTCTGCACTGCGTGAAGCCGTGATTAAGTCCAGCTTCAAAGCAAAGCTGGGTAAAAATGATGTGATTTCCATTACTGTCTATGGTGAGCCGGATTTGACGGTTGCCAGCCTTCCTATCAGGCCTGACGGGCAGATATCTTTTTCTCTTGTCGGGGATATACAAGCAGAGGGGTTGTCAGTGCAGGAGTTGAAGGATGCGCTGACCGAGAAGCTTTCTAAATTCCTTCGGGAGCCGAATGTATCTGTTATCGTTCTTCAATTCAATAGCTTGGAATACACTCTCAACGGAGAAATCGTTAAGCCTGGTACTTATCCTCTGGTTACCGATGTCACGCTCGTACAGGCGATTGCCAAGGCAGGTGGACTGGCCAAGGGGCAATTCCATGCTTCTATAGTCGACGTTGCGGATATTTCACATGCTACTTTGGTGCGACGTGGAGAACTGTTGCCTATCGACTTCGTCAGATTATTGCATGATGGGGATATGCGTTTTGATGTCAAGATGATGCCGGGGGATTATGTATATATTCCTTCCGGGCTTTCTAATGAAGTCTATTTGCTGGGTGAACTGGTGAAGGCAGACGTCATTCCTTTCAAAGATGGACTATCACTTTCTGCGGCTCTGGCGCGGGTAACAGGATTTACTCCTGATGCGGATATCACTCGTGTTCATATTGTGAGAGGAACATTGTCTAACCCTGTTCTGACGGTTGTGAATCTTGAAATGGTGTTCGCCGGAGAGCAGAGGGACTTTTTGCTAAAGGAAGGAGACATCGTTTATATTCCACCCTCTGGTTTGACATCCTGGTCGCGAATAGTGTCAAAAATAATTCCGAGTATTCAGTCTATACAGACTGCGATTCTTCTTGGTAAGGCGGTAAAATTTTAATCAGCTATTCAATTTGAAGACAGGGTAATTACTTGAGAAGACGCACAATTGTTAACAGGGCACCTAGGTCTTTGGCTCAGGTGCGTTTTTTTTCATTCATGTCCCCCGCCGTGCTGGAGCGCATGACCCCCGAACAACGATGTGAAATCGTAAATACAATAGTCAAGTTGCAGTGGGAGAATCCAAGAATCCTGGATGAAATATTTATGGAAATGCCTTATCCGAATGGTATACGGGGGGAAGGGAGCTATTGGGACCGTTTTAAGAGAAGAAATGTCTGGATGGTCAGGCGACTTTGGTTAGCCATGATTATTCAGAAGGGAGAGAGACGTATCCATTCCAGAATCATTGATTATCTCTTTATTGCATACATTGGAATTCTGTCTATTTTTTTAGTGTGCTTAACAATATTGATAGCTTATGAAATAAAAAGCTTTCTTGGCATTAATTTAATGGAGGACGTGCATTTTTTTGTTGTCGGTTGAGTCTTGAAAAGACATCAGACTCCCCCCATCAAATTGCGTCAATGATATCTTGGTTCGGGAACTCAGTAATATGATCTATTAGCGATGGGATCTTTGAGAAAGGTAGTGCAGGTGCTGAATTGTCCATTGGGATGTAAAAATTCATTAGTCATGCTGGTTGTGCTCAGCATCCTACACATAGGATTTTCTTTCGGTGAAGAATTGGAAAGCAGGGTTGAGCTGAGTTCTTCTATAAGTCGAAAACCTGTCAATAACAGCACAGACTTTAATTGCCGCTTACCGACGCCCATTGATGCCGGCGAATTCAAATCGCCAGTGCTGGGGATGGAGGTTGAGTCGAGCCGGGCCATCCAAGTGTATTTTTCTGCACTTGAAATTCAACCACATCTCTCCAGTCAGCTTAAGTATAGACTGACAAGCCGCACGGATAGCCGTTTCGTTTCACCGGTGATGCCAATTAAGACAGGCTATGACCGGCAAATAGTTCGTTTTGACGGAAATAACCAGCCTGTAGCTGAGACACGTTTACATTTATTGTTCTCGGTATCGATGAAGGAAGGTGAGCGCTATACCTTACAGTCCATCGATAGCGAATCAGCGGCTAAGTCATTGATCACTTTTAGCTACAAAGAATGTCGTGTTACCACTTCCTTGCAGGTTAGTCAGGCTGGGTACATACCTATAGCGCCTAAATTTGCTTATGCGGGTAACTGGTTAGGCAGTGCCGGGGCGATGCCGATTGATAATACCGTATTTTCAATTTTGGATGCCGGGTCAGGGAGAGTCGTCAGTACCGGTTCGATGGTGTTACGTTCTGCCGCTGATCAGTGGAGCGGCAACGACGTTTATGAAGCAAGGCTCCCAGCTTTGCATCCCGGAAAATATCGTATGTATGTGGCCGGATTGGGGGTGTCTTATGTTTTCTCTATTGACCCGGATATGGCTGAAAAAATTTATCGCAAAGTCGCGCGTGTGCTCTATCACAGACGTAATTCCACACCCATTATAGCTCCCTGGGCAGAACCGGGCTTCGAGCGTCCAATGGGTGGGGTAAAAAAGGTCTACGATGGCTACCTCCATCCTGCGTTAAGTTCCCCAGATTATCTGTTTAACCAGGGCGAAATTGCCTATCGTTATCGCCCTGTCAGCAAGGGATGGTTTGATGCCGGTGACTATGGACAATATGTACCTAATATGGCTATGGTCTATTGGGCAACTAGCCTAGCGCTGGATTTATCCCCTGGCGGATTTGCAGATCGTGAATTGAATATTCCTGAAAGCGGGAACTCTATCCCTGACATTATTGATGAATTAGGCTGGGGAATGGACTGGGCCTTATCTATGCAAGATGCCGACGGAGGTGTTTATTCTCGGCTTGCAAGTGAAACGTGGGATGAAACACTACCGCATCTTGTTGGGAAAAAACGTCTGATTTACGAGAAAACAACGCATGCAACCGCAAGTTTTGCTGCCATGGCCGCTATCTATGCGCGCCTCATAAAACCGTATGATCCAGTGCGCGCGACGAGGGCTATTGCTGCATCTGAACATGCTTGGCTGTTTTTGAATACCCATGAACAATGGCCTGCCGAAGGACATAAATACAAAAATCCACCTGGAACACACGCAGGTGAATATGCCGATGCATCGGCCGCTGATAATCTTCTTTGGGCGGCAGCGGAGCTTTACAGGACGACACGAAATACTCGCTATATGGATTACTTTCAGTTGAAACTGTCTACAGTTCCAGTGGATCCGAGCAATCTTCCCAAATTCGACCGGGTAGAAATGGCCGCCTTATGGGCCATTGCCATGGCAACACCGGTTTCTGATCAGTATGGTAAAAGAGCTCGTAAAAGCCTTATCGAGGGTGCGAGCTGGCGCCTGAAGCAAAGCAGCTTGCATCCCTATCGTGCGCCGCTACACTCATTTATCGGATTCGCAGGCTGGGGTGCTGTGGGGCAGTCATCGCGCGCGGTATTGCCTTTGCTTCAGGGGTATGCTCTGACTAAAAATCCAGACTATCTACAGGCCGCCTACGCCTCTGTCTATGCGCAACTGGGTAACAATGCACAATCCCTGTGCTATATCACGGGGTTGGGTAGCCATTCACCGGGTGATCCTTTGTTTAAGATTTCACAGTATGATGCCGAGATTTTACCCTTGCCAGGCTTACCAATTAACGGCCCGCATTTTCATCTGCCGGGGGCATTGTTAGCTCATCGACAGGTGAATGACGCCTACTTTCCGCCAGAACAGCCTGCACTTGCAAATGACTTTGCCAATGCTTATCCTGTTTTGCGACGTTATACAGATTCACATTTACTGCCGCCGATGAGTGAGCCTACTGTGGCCGAAGAGGCTGAAGTGGCGATGGCTTTTGCACTAATCAGTCGGGCTGCGCAGAACCTAATTCAATTTTATTGAAATTATGGAAGGAAGATTACTGGTGATTTCCTGCTTTCATACGCTTTTGCCAGCGCATGACCCGCCACAGAAACAGCGGATTACCTATGATGTATCGACGCCACATCCGGCCGGGTTCTTGTAATAACCGGTATACCCATTCCACACCTATCTCGCGCATCCAGCGCGGGGCGCGTTTTGTTTGTCCTGACATAAAGTCAAATAACCCGCCGACGCCTAGGGCGATACCCACACCCAATGCATTCAAGTTGCTATGTATCCATAATTCTTGACGAGGTGCGCCTAAAGCCACTAAAAGAATGCGTGCACCGGACTGCTTTATTGTATTGATGATATTCCCTTCTTCTTCAGGTTTAAAGTAACCGTGCTGGAAGCCAGCTATCACTAATGCGGGATATTTTGCGTGCAATACTTCAACCATCGCATCCACAATGCCAGGCTTGCCGCCCAGAAAATAGATTGGAAGGTGGTCCTGCATCGCGCGTTCACAAAGGTAAGGGAATAAATCTGTTCCGTTTACATTATCATCCATGCTGGTATTCATAAGCTTGCAAGCGATGTGAATACCAATACCATCAGCCAGCACAAAATCCAGTTTTTGCAGCAGGGCTTTGTATTCATTATTTGTACAGGCAATGTTCATGCAGTCTGGATTCACGAAGGCAAGTTGAACAGGCGTGGTCTGTAGTGCATCATGTGCGATTTTGTTGATCACCTCCGACATTTTCATGTTGCGGATTGTAATATCCAGCATGTTGATTTCTGGGGTTGGTATTGGCTTTTCGCCGCTTGTGGGCAGGATCAGCGCACTTCGGAGCAGTACACCCAAATCGCCTTTGGCACTTCTCTGATGGATATATTCCCTGTCGGCAGTCATCTCAGCCTCATGGGCGATATTGACTGCCTTCCGCAATAAATAGGGATTTGTGAGTCCTGGGCGAGTTGTCTGGCGCACATATTCAGGTATCTCTCTTGATGGATAAGGAACAGGACTGGGGCCAACAAAAGAAAGGTCCCCCTTAAGAATATTTATGAGTACGGGAAGTTTGTGCAATGAGTAACGTTTTATAAATTTTCGGTCAGGAGTGGCATCGCCGGCTTTTGGAAGTATTTCATCTGCTACAGGTAAGTAGAGCATCCTAAAGGGCGTGCCATATTTTCCGTAAAAATATCGCGGGCCGGAAGCGTTCCGAGCTCGTGGCAGTGTAATAAAGAGCAAGAATATGAAGATGGGGGAAAGGAGTGCGATAAATAAAATCGCAAGAAGCATATCCATCAGCCGTTGAGCCCGCAGCGAAAAGGCAAGCGCTGTGCGCCCGATAAACCGCCGTAACATTTTTGACTGCCGGTTGATGTTCTTTTTTAAAGGGGATAACTGAATTTCGTATTTTTCGATGGCTGTAGACGATTCGGATGGATCGATCTTGCCAGTTGGACTTTGTTCTGATTTCATTTTTGTTCAGGATCCCGGTGTGAGAATCGCGAAGTGACAACCCCGTTTCTCGCCCTCTGGGGGCGGCAGATGCGGGCGATCATGTCGGGTTTACGAGTGATTGCATGCGCTAATATCACTGCGAGACCCGTTTGCATTATCAGAGCGCTCTTTTTTCATGATCGTTTGTTAGAATAAATTTCCAATTGATGACGTATTATAGACGCCACTGTCTGATGTTATCAAAAAAAATCGTATGGCGGATTCAACTTTGAAGTGTAACTTTTGGAATGATATATCGTGAGTATGATATTTATGTTCGCCAAGGTTATTAATTAACTGTTTTTTGCCGGTTATCAATTTTGAATCAATCACATCCGGTGATGTGATAAGCGTCTTGACGGGATAGCACGATTGGGCACAAAATGCTTTTCTTAAGCACATCTGGTCTTTGAAGCAAGTGCTGAAATTGGTGAGCATGTGGAACTCAAATATATAATTTTTCTTGGGATGACAGCTTGCGTTATTCCCGCCGCTACTTGGATGGCCATCAAATATGAGTGGGCAGAACGTCTGCTGGTAGCTGCCGCGTTCTTTTCGACGTCTTATCTGATTGATATCAACTTTGTATCGATGGAAATGTACCGTGGAGATACGCGGGGTTTTGAATTTGGCGTAACAGACTGGATGGTCATCAGTCTGATACTGGTTATGCACTTGTCACCACGCTGGAAGAAAAGAAAACTGACCTATTTCCCCCCCAACTCCATTCCAATTTTGCTGTATTTACTGATGGCCATGATTTCTGTGGCTGTATCTTATGTTGCCGTCTATTCCGGTTTTGGGCTGTTAAAAATTATTCGTGGCATATCGGTCTATTGGGTCGCCTTTAATTATCTGCGCAGCGAAGAGGATATTCGATTCGTTTTGATGGTTCTGGCCGCCATCGTATGTATGGAGTTTTTTCTGGTGGTGCAGCAGCGCATGGTGGGCGTTTATCGCCCGCCAGGTTCGACACCACATTCCAATACACTGGCTGTGTACATTAATATGATGAATATGATATTTTTTTCCTTCATGCTGGGTGATAAAGGACGAAAAAGCACGCATAAGATGTACTGGATCTGTTTTTGCCTAGGTTCAGTTATGGTGGTGGCATCCCTGTCGCGCGGCGCATTGGTTTCGATGGTGCTGGGGTACACCTTTATTTTGATGCTTTCGTTCTATGACAAGCCTTCGACTCAAAAGTGGAAAGTGATCGGGATTCTGTTATTAGTTTCACTTCCGGTGCTGGTGAAGGTAGCCCCTGTCATTATTGATCGTTTCGTCAATGCGCCAGAGGAGTCCGGGGCGAGTCGCGGATATGCGAATCAGGCAGCGCTTGCGATGGCGAAGGACCATCCCTTTGGTGTAGGACTGAATAACTATTCATATGCCATCAATGAAACGAATTATGTGCGATTTATCGACGATCCAGTCGATCGGGGTATCGTTCATAATATATATCTCTTACATGCGTCAGAATTAGGCTGGGGCGGCTTGGTCACTTTTCTGATTATGATAGGAAATTTTTTCGTTATTGGTATCAAGTTAATTCTAAAGCGACGAAATAACGTCGTTTCCATTCTCGCGACCGGCATTGTGGTCGCGATGTTCACACTCTGGTTTCAATCTATGCTGGAGTGGTTGTTCAGGCAAACCTATGTGACGGTAGAGTTTTTTATGCTGGCCGGATTCCTGGCCGCGTTAAGCCGTGTTGATGTAAATATCATTCAAGAACGAAAGAATGTTCGCCGCAAGAAAGTGATGTTATGGATGGCTATGAATAGGAAGCTGGTAGTCAGATGAAGGGAGTATTTATGAAAAATCGTGCTTCTGTTGCTGTGATTATGCGTTCATATAATGATGTTAACGTTATACGCGCTACGCTGGAAATGTTGAAGCGACAGACCTACCAGGATTTTGAGTTATGGAGTTTTGATTCCAGTTCTACTGATGGGACGCGTGAAATCATCGCGGAATATAATGTCCCGGAAAGGATTTTTACTAATGATCCTCGCAAGTATATCCCCGGTAATATTCTGAACGAGGCGATGCTAATATCTGGCAGTGAACTTGTCGTTTTTATTAACTCGGACGCAACACCCGAGCATGAAAATTGGCTGGAAAAACTGATTCAGCCGTTTTCTGATCCCCTGGTCGGTGCGGTATATGGTCGCCAAACCAGTCGGCCGGATTGTCGCAGCCTGTTTGTCAAGGATAATGAACGAGCCTTCGGGGATGGACTGGCGGCGGCTAGTTGGGTACATTTTTTTTCCATGGCTAATTCAGCTGTACGCAGAGAGGTGTGGGAAAAGTTTTCATTTGAAACAGCCATTCAATATTCCGAGGATATTGAATGGTCTTATCGGATTAAAAAGGCTGGTTACAAAGTGGTTTATGTAATGGAAGCTGCCGCGATGCATTCGCACAACTATACGTTGAGGCAATCCTATAAACGTCACATGGGTGAGGGAAAGGCGGAAGCCTGGATATTCAGGGAGAATGAACTCAATCAGTCTTTTTTGCGTTATTTCCTCCTGCCCTTGGGTATGGAAGTCCTACGTGATTTTGCATGGGCCCTGCGTCATCTGTCGCTCGAGGCTATGATTCATAGTATTCCGCTGCGCGTGGCGCAAAAACTGGGGCGCTGGGAAGGTCTAAGGCAAGGAAGGGAATTGTATGGTAAAGGGTAAGTTTGTAATTGAGTCGGCCAATACCTCGCGTTATACCTACGATGGAGATGCCGAGGTGGAGGCAAGAATCGCCCATGACCAACAGTTGATCGGTGCAGCGGTTAAACAGCTAATTGGCCTACCTGCCTTTCGTGCACTGGTACTGATTGGCGGCTATGGGCGGGGAGAAGGCGGCTACTGCTATCAGGATGGTCAGCCTGCTCCCTATAATGATTACGATTATTTTGTTGTCGTGCGGGGTTTGAACGCCCGCGCTCTTGCAAAGCTTTCTCCAGAGTTAAATCGGATTGCTAAAGAGCTGGAGCATAAGGTCGGGGTGGAGGTTGACCTATTCTTTTTGCGTGAAGAATTGCTTCCTGAATTAGAGTACTCGCTGATGTTTGCCGAGATGCAATGGGGAAGCCGTGTGGTTATCGGCGATTCTGATGTGCTTAAATCTATGTCTCCCATGCCGATTGAGAAACTTTCACTGAGTGAATTTACGCGTCTGATGCTCAATCGAGGAGCACTGTTGCTGATGAATCGTCAGGTACTGTTTGCAAATGCCCAGCTGAATGAGGGGCAAAGAGAAATTGTAGTGAAGTATCTGTTTAAGGCAATATTGGCGAGTGGTGATGCCTATCTGGCTGCCTTGGGTTGTTATCATCCATCTTATCCAGAAAAGTTACGACTTTTGCAGACTTTTTCTGACGATGCCGGTATCGCTGTCCTGCTTGAGCAGTACGTAATGGCACTTGATGCGCGGTTTCACCCCGATTACAGCAAATATACAGGACGTGATTTGTATGAGTGGCAGGCGCAGGTGTGCAATCTGTGGCTGACCGCATTCAAGGTGCTTGAGTCGAAGCGCATGGGCATGAGTTTTGACGACTGGTCACATTACGCTTCAAGAGACATATCCAAGGGGCAGTCGGGGCAGGGAGCTATTGCAATGTTGCGAAATTTGGCAGTTACTGCGCGAGATTTTGGTTTGAATGAGCTGATGTGTCGTCCAGGTTGGTCTCTTCGTTACCCGCGAGAACGTCTGATTTCAACACTGCCCTTGTTGCTTCTGCAAAATATTGAACACGAGACCCCCTTGCTGGTAGAGCAAGCATTAGGGGGGCAGCAGATAACATGGCAGCAGGCGACTGAAATTTTTCTGAAACATTGGAAGCGTTATGCGTGAGGATGTAAAAGTGTGTAGGAACTGTGAATGTCTGGTGCTACTGTATTGAGCAGATTGCGAATTTGCGCCGCCGATGGAATCTGGTGAGCACCAACAGGAAATTCACATTGTTTTTGCCGGTAGACAGTTGTATTCTGATCTGCCAATCTAGTACTGACGGGCTTTGTGTGCAAAAACAGAAAATGCCCTGCATTGATCATTTCAAATCACGTGGCATTGCTCGGGCGTCGACTATCGGGAATACCTGCAAAAGCCAGCCTAATCTGATTAATCAGGCTCGCATGGGTAGGAACAGGAATGGCGAAGGTGTTGATAATCCGGAATACAAATTAAATGGTAATGCCTTTTTACATGCCGCCGCAATGTACCGCGAAATCAGAAAAATTCGCCAGCTCAACGTGAAACCGCTAGGCTAAACGATTAAGTGATTCTGCCAATTACTGATTTTTTCTTGGCTGGATTTTGAATTTAGCATTGCTGCAGCGCCGCTGCACCAACGCAGTAGATGTCACCAATGCTGTTACAATTCCAGCTTAACTTCATATTAGGATCGTTATGACCGTCATCCGTCAGCAGGACTTTATCGATAGCGTCGCAGATGCATTGCAGTTCATTTCTTACTACCATCCTGCGGACTTTATCCGTTCGCTGGCCGAGGCGTATCGCACTGAAGCGTCGCCAGCGGCCCGTGATGCGATGGCGCAGATTCTGACTAATTCACGCATGTGCGCGGAGGGACACAGGCCGATTTGCCAGGATACCGGTATTGTGGTGGCGTTCGTCAAGATCGGGATGCAGGTGCGTTGGGATGATGCGACACTGGATATCGTTGGCATGGTGAATGAAGGTGTGCGTCGCGCGTATCTGAATCCCGACAACGTGCTGCGCGCCTCGGTGGTATCCGATCCTGCCGGAAAACGTAAGAATACTAATGACAATACGCCGGCTGTGGTGCATGTCGAGTTGGTACAGGGCGATAAGGTTGAAGTGCGCATTGCGGCTAAGGGCGGTGGTTCTGAAAACAAGGCAGTGATGAAGATGCTCAATCCAGGAGACGATATCGTCGAATGGGTACTGCAAAGCGTGCAGGGCATGGGTGCCGGCTGGTGTCCGCCAGGTATGCTGGGGATAGGCATAGGCGGTACGGCTGAAAAGTCGGTTTTGCTGGCCAAAGAAGCCTTGATGGAGCCGATGGATATGCATGAACTCAAGGCGCGCGGTGCATCCAATCGTCTCGAAGAATTACGCATTGAGTTGTACGACAAGGTGAATGCTTTGGGTATCGGCGCGCAGGGTTTGGGCGGATTAACTACGGTGATGGATGTCAAAATACTCGACTATCCGACCCATGCAGCGTCCAAGCCGATTGCGATCATCCCGAATTGCGCGGCGACACGCCATGTACATTTTGAGTTAGATGGGGCAGGGCGTGCTGAATTTACTCCGCCATCCCTGTCCGATTACCCTGATGTTCACTGGCATGCGTCAGCCGATGCGCGCCACGTGAATCTGGATACCGTTACCCGTGAAGAAATTTCACAGTGGCAACCGGGCGAGATCGTGTTACTCTCAGGCAAGTTGTTAACCGGACGCGATGCCGCGCATAAACGCATCACCGAAATGCTCGCGCGGGGTGAAAAGTTACCTGAAGGCGTGGATTTTAATGGCCGCTTCATTTATTATGTCGGGCCGGTTGATCCGGTGGACGGAGAAGTGGTTGGCCCTGCCGGTCCTACGACGGCGACGCGCATGGATAAATTTACTGAAGCCATGCTGGCGCAAACCGGACTCATCGGTATGGTGGGTAAGGCTGAACGCGGTAAGGTGGCGATCGAGGCGATCAAGAAGCACGGTGCTGTGTATTTGATGGCTGTTGGCGGTGCAGCGTATCTGGTGTCCAAAGCGATTCGCAGTGCCAAAGTGATTGCATTTGCCGATTTGGGCATGGAAGCGATCTATGAATTTGAAGTAGAGAACATGCCGGTCACGGTGGCTGTTGATACTCTAGGACGTTCGGTGCATGAAACCGGACCCGCAGAGTGGAAAAAGCGCATCGCCGGTGTATCTATTGTAAGTATTTAATATTTAACGATTTTGCGCTTTTTCGCTTGCAAAATCGTGTAACGAATTGGCGGGTCTCCCCGCATTGCAGGGTAGTGAATCTGGTCAGGTCCGGAAGGAAGCAGCCACAGCTAATTACTGCAAGTGCCGGGGGTAAGGCTCGCCTCCTTTTGAGTAGCCACTGGAGGGTGTGATGATGAAGAAGATAGCTGGGTTTCTTTGCGCACTGTTGCTCAGTGGCAATGTGTTAGCGGTTGAGGGTGTCTCGGTTGAGGCGGGTACTGGACAACAGACCAATGTTACCCGTGTCGGGGCGATCTGGAATATGGATCGTCAGTGGTTTAACGAGGGTGATTGGCATGTTGCGGGTTATTGGGAAGCGACAGCGGGAACCCTGCGTGGCAATAGCAGCGCCGGCAATAATCAGACGGTGACCGATCTGGCTATTACGCCTGTATTCAGATTGCAGCAAAAAAATCTAACTTCTGTTGCGCCTTATGTAGAGGGAGCGATTGGCTTTCATCTCGTATCCCCAACTTTTATCTATGCTGGACGTCACTTGGGTAGTGCATTTCAGTTTGGCGATCACGTGGGTTTCGGCGTTACTTTTGGCGATCAACACCAGTTTGATTTAGCTTATCGCTTTCAGCATATGTCTAACGGGGGCATTAAAGAGCCTAATCAGGGTGTTAATCTGAATTTAGTGCATTTTGTCTATCACTTCTAGCTTGGCGTAACTTGTCCGATACTTCTGTTCTCGCACGTAAATGGCGTCCTAAAACTTTTGCCCAGCTGGCAGGGCAGGAGCATGTTGTCAGGGCGCTGGGCAATGCGCTGTCGCAAAACCGGCTCCACCATGCCTATCTGTTTACCGGCACGCGCGGGGTGGGTAAAACCACGATCGCCCGTATCTTTGCCAAATCCTTAAACTGTCTGACGGGTATCACGGCCACGCCGTGCGGCGTATGCAGCGCCTGCACGGAAATCGATAGCGGTCGTTTTGTCGATTTGATTGAGCTGGATGCGGCGTCCAATACACAAGTCGACAACATGCGCGATCTGCTGGAAGGCGCGTTGTATGCGCCGACTTCAGGGCGTTTCAAGGTGTATATCATCGACGAAGTGCACATGCTGTCCAAGTCTGCTTTCAATGCGATGTTGAAGACGCTGGAGGAGCCGCCCGCCCATGTGAAATTCATTCTGGCTACCACCGATCCGCAGAAGATTCCGGTCACGGTGTTGTCGCGTTGCTTGCAATTTAATTTGAAGCAATTGCCGTCTGCCCTAATTCTGAGTCATCTGCAATATGTGCTGGGTCAGGAGTGTATCGAGTATGAAGTCGGTGCGCTTAATCTGGTCGCGCGTGCCGCCCAAGGGAGCATGCGGGATGCATTAAGTCTGACAGATCAGGCTATTGCTTTTTCGGATGGAAAAATTGAAGAAGCCGCGATGCGCAGCATGCTGGGCGCCATCGATCAGAGTTATTTGTATGAATTGTTAACGGCCTTGCACGATAAAAATGGCGGCGCGATGCTCGGTATTGCCGACAATATGGCGATCCGTAGTGTGGCCTTCGATTCCGCCTTGCAAGATCTCGCGTCGCTACTGCATCGTGTCGCACTGGTTCAGATGGTGCCGGAGGCGATTGCAGACGACGAGCCGGAGCGCGCAAGTTTGCTGGAATTGGCGCTGGTTTATACGCCGGAAGAGGTGCAGTTGTTCTACCAGATTGCAATACACGGACGTGCCGAGATCGATCTTGCACCCGATGAATATGCCGGTTTTACTATGACGCTGTTGCGCATGTTGGCTTTTATCCCTGCCCAGGCAGTTGCACAAGCTCCGGTGTTACCTGCACGGCTAAGTCTTGCTCCGGTGAATCCGCCTGTGAGACCATCGTTGAGCCAGCCAGTGAGTCAGTCGCTGACTCAGGCTCCAATAAACCAACAGGTGAGTCCTGCCGCTCCGCTGCTAGCAGCAGAATCTGACCCCGATATCCCGTTAAAACCTGTGACGCCGGTTCGTGCCTCGGGTTCTCCGGCCTGCCCAGATTGGCCTGAGCTATTAAGATCGCTCAATGTCCAGGCGATGGCGCAGCAATTAGCCAAGCATTGTGTGCTGGATAAAGTGGAAGATCAGCAGGTGGTGTTACGTCTGGCACAAGAGCACAAACACTTGCAGACCAAGATGGCGACGGATAATTTGCAAACCGCCTTGAGTGATTATTTCGGTTATCCGGTTAAACTGTTCGTGTTATTGGGGCGTGTGGAAGTCGCCACTCCCGCTAGAATTGAGCGAGATACGAGAGAAATGAACCAATTGCAGGCCAACGAGTCCATTGCGCAGGATGAATTTGTCAGCAAGGCGCAAACTCAGCTGGCGGCAACGCTGTTTCCTGAATCAATAAAATCAAATAAATTAATAAGTTAGGAGTTTCAAGATGATGAAGGGCGGATTGGGTGGCTTGATGAAACAGGCCCAGCAGATGCAGAAAAACATGCAGCAGGCGCAAGCTGAATTGGCAACCATCGAGGTTGAGGGCGCTGCCGCATCGGGTATGGTCAAAGTGACCATGACCTGTTCGCATGAGGTTCGTCGTGTTACGCTCGATGACAGCATTCTGTCTGATAAGGAAATGCTAGAAGACCTGATCGTAC
>CAISHO010000118.1 GCA_903885165.1 uncultured Nitrosomonadales bacterium
CTATAACGGCGTGGCGATATTGAGCCGTGAACAGGCCTCTGACGTGCAGACGGGCATCCCGGGCTATGAGGATGAACAAAAACGAGTGATTGCCGCGACCTTTGGTGGCGTACGTGTCGTTTGTGTCTATATCCCCAACGGTCAGAGTCCGGATTCCGACAAGTATCAATACAAACTGGGCTGGTTAACCGCCCTGCACGACTGGTTAAAAGAGGAGCTGGTTCGCTATCCGAAACTGGTGTTGCTGGGCGATTACAACATCGCACCGGAAGATCGCGACGTACACGACCCTGCGGCCTGGGTGGGCAATGTGCTGGTCAGCGAACCGGAACGCGCGGCATTCAGAGGGTTAGAGGCGCTGGGTTTGAAGGATAGTTACCGCCTGTTTGATCAACCGGAAAAGACTTTCAGCTGGTGGGATTACCGGATGATGGCGTTTCGCCGCAATATGGGCATGCGCATCGACCATATTCTGATCAGTGAGCCACTGGTCGCCGGATGTAAAAGCTGCATCATCGACAAGTCACCGCGCAAACTGGAACGCCCGTCCGATCACACACCTGTGGTGGTTGAATTGTAAGACACGACGTCACCTCCGATACAAAGAGACAGGGATCAAAAACCATCGCGAATTCAATGAATTCCATTTCAAGTACGCGCCCTAATCTTGATGACCATTCATCCAGAAACTTTTTCAAACTTCGGCATAGATATCGGCAAATATATAATTTTTTCAACCTTAACTATATAATTAAACTGATATTATAATCGTCACAGTCATCGGCAAATATAGGTGGAAAAATGATAGAGTTATACGACGATCCGGCTCAGATGGAACCGCTAGTCATCAATAGCACCCGACCTATCTATCACGCGCTGATCGGACTGGCTCACGAACTATCTGAAACGTCCGCCTGTTTAGATGCGGCCCTTGCACCCATAACCGCACATAGCCTTTCCGAACTGGTCTCGGGGATGAACTGTTACTACTCGAATTTGATTGAGGGACATCATACCTTGCCCATAGATATCGAGAAGGCGCTCTTCAAGGTACAGACAGAACAACAGGATTTGCAGAGTCTTGCAGTAGCACATATCGAGGCTGATCGATGGGCAAAATCGCAGCCGTATGACAAATTTTCGCTACAATCTTTTTTACTTGAGGTTCACCGCCGCTTTTGCGAGCACCTGCCTAAGGAAATGTTGATACTCAAGGACGGAAGTTACATGGAACCCGGGAAATTCCGGGAAAAAGATGTTCAGGTCGGCATACATGTGGCACCAAGCGCAGCGGCGCTTAATCCTTTTATGGTGCGCTTCGAAAAGGTTTATAGCCTCCGCCTCGATTGGTCAAAAAAAGGGGGAATAAACAAGCTAGACGGTATTCTTGCAACTTTCGCAGCCCACCATCGAATTGTCTGGATACATCCCTTTCTTGATGGAAATGGTCGTGTAGCGCGAATCGCCATCGATGCAATGCTCAGAGCGTGTGGCGTCAATGGTGCATGCCTGTGGTCAATGTCCAGAGGATTCGCAAAAACAGCAGACGAATATAAGGCCAAACTGGCAGGAGCCGACCAGCCTCGAATGGGTGATCTTGACGGACGTGGCAATCTGTCAGAAAAGCGACTGGCCGAGTTTTGCGAATACGCCATGCAAACGGCGATTGATCAAGCCAAATTCATGTCTAGGATGTTCGCACTCGATAACTTCAGGTTCAGAGCCGAGCATTTTTTCCAGAAGGTGAGATTTGATCTCAAGCCTGAGTCCGTGCACCTCTTCCTCCACGCCTTCACCAATGGCGAGTTTGAGCGCATGGAGGCAAGCCGTCTCACTGGCCTTCCGGAAAGAACGGCAAGAAACGTACTTAATGCGCTCGTCGCCGAAGGTTTTCTCGTCTCTGATACGCCGCGAGGCAAGGTTCGAGTCGGCTTTCCTATGCATGCGTTAGGTTCTCTTTTGCCCAATCTTTATCCGGCGGGCGATTTAGACATGGATCTACAGACTCTAAAACCACTGACAAAAGCGGCCAACGTCAATAATGCAACGAAAAAAACCGTGTAAAACTTGCGCCCAACTAACTGTTTAATGACTGGTCGCCGGGTGTAAAAGCTGCATCATCGATAAGACGCCGCGTAAACTTGAGCGCCCGTCCGATCACACACCTGTGATAGTGGAGCTGTAAAACAAGACGTCTCGTCCAAATCAGCTATAAGTGGATTGAACAAACCGTATTGTCATCAGTGAACACCGCGCTCCCAAGGATTAATGACGGTAACCTTGGCGGCCTCGTAGGGATCTGTATCGCGTGATGCCACGACAAACCCTCTCGATGCTGCGATCGCTGCAATGTATCCGTCTGGTATTGGGAATCCTCTCCCGGCACTTCTGGCTGTGACGGCAAGATCGGCATAACACCGTGCAGCATCGGTATCGAATGGAAGCACTCGATCCCTGAACAGCCCCATCAGACCATCAAGAGCTTGTGCCAGCATGTCCTTGCGTCGACCGTCTGGGAGTGACCCAACGCCAAACAGCAGTTCGGCCAAAGTCACGCTAGAGAGATACAGCGTTTCAGCAACTTGATCGTTCAACCAGGCCCGCACAGCGGGGTTCGGCTCCGGCTTCATCGCCTCGGAAACGACGTTAGTATCGAGAATTATCATTCCAACCTCAGCGGCTCGGCAGGGGTATTGTCTTTCACAGACTCGAAAACATCGAAATCCTCGTTTGCAAGCCCCATATTGCGGCCCAAAGCTGCGAGCGCATCGCCCAAACGAACACGCGACTCCGACTTAACTGCAACGGACAGAATTTCGCGAACTTCCGCTTCCGTGCTGCGCCCATGCTGCGCGGCTCGCACCCGCAATGCACGGTGTACTTCATCGGGCAGATTACGTACAGTTAGCATGGCCATAACAACACCTCATAAAATTGCATTCGATGCATTCATAATATATTTTTGAATGCAAATCTGCAAGACTGATATGGCGCTTTAATCTGGCCCTCATTCGCAGCATTGAAAAAAGCCGAGGAGAGAATCAGGACGCGCAACAACTGAAAACACACAACTATTGCCAGACAGATCGTTATGTAAGGATTTTGTAATATAGCCTCGGTATACTGCGAACCGTGAGCATGAAGCCAGACATTAGCGGCCTCCCTGCATCGGTTTAGTGCTCACTCTCTTCCTTCGGGCATCCATCGCGGTGCCCGCTTTTTTGCCTGTAAAATCTCGCGATTTGGTGAGGCGGAAACATATTCAAGACATATCGAGTTTAAGCAGGTTGCTCTCAGGACCGCTAGTCATGCAGAACAAACCTATTATCGGTAATTGCTATACAAGCCAAGCGGCTTTGAATATGATGCAGCTCATAAATCCTCCCGGAAAACGTCCATGAGTTACGCAAGCAAAGAACGTGGCTTTACTTTGATGGAGCTGATGGTGGTAATTGGAATCGTCGCAATCATGGCAGCCATCGCGGCGCCTTCATTCAGCAGCATGATCAACCAAAATCGCCTGACTAGAACCAAATTATTGCTGGCAAACGACATGAACATGGCGCGCAGTGAGTCTATCAAACGCAGCCTCAGGATGGTGGTGTGTCCGTCAAATGCCGGATTGACCGACTGTTCAGGTGGCACTGATTGGGCGACTAATGGATGGCTGATTTGCAATGCCGGAACGGCAGTTAATTGTACTGCTGGTACGGTCGTTGTGGTACGCGCACCAGCACCACGTGGCGTGGCCATCACAGGTAGTACAGGCGCCACCTTTAGACCCATCGGAACCGCCGTCTCCCCGCAAACGATTACGTTTACCGGCGGGACGGGCGCGACAACCGGCTATGTAGTGGTAGCGAATACAGGCAGTGTGTCAACACTATGAAGGTTACTATGCAAATGGACGCTGATTACCAACCCAGACAATATGGGTTCAGCATGGTAGAAATTCTGGTCACTATGCTGATCATATCGATCGCCGTACTGGGCAGCGCGGGCCTACAGGTTTATGCAATGAAGACCAACCTGGGAGGCCAGTATCGCAATCAGGCCGTATTCCTGTTGAATGACGTGGTTGAGCGCATGAAGGCGAACAAGGCATACGCTGTCAGCGCCACGACCAGTTATGGCGACAACGCCTCATCAGCGGGAATGACGACAGATTGCTATGCTGCGCCCTGTTCTGCAGGCGCGCTGGCCGCCTACGATATAGCCAAATGGCAAGCTGCCATCCTTGCCGTTTTGCCGCAAGGCACGGGAACCGTCACGCAAACCACTGCGGGCACAACGACCACTCCAGCCAGCTACACGGTAACGATTAGCTGGGTCGATCGCAAAACAAACACCAAATACGCTGCGACTGGAGCAGCACAGCCATCAGAAATATTTTCGATCACCACCAACATACAGATAGCGAATTAACGCGGGTATGAAAAACATGAGTCCAATAAAACAAATCAGATCTTCAGGGTTTACTCTGATCGAAATGATGGTCGCACTCACGGTCGGCCTATTCGTGCTGGGCGCACTCGTAGCCGTACTGTCTAGTGCCGGCAGAAGCACCAAATCCAATGATCAGACATCGGAAATGCAGTCCAACGGTCGATATGCGCTTAATGTGATACTACGCGATGTGCAACACGCAGGTCAGTCTGGCTTGACGCCCAGCGCGACTTTACTCTCCGCCCAGCAGAATGGATTTTTTAACATTGCAAGCGGAGTGTCGGCCACTAACGATTGCGACTCTTCAAACTTTGCGCTCAGACTGGAACAACCTGTGGCGGGCAGCGATAACAGCAACCCCTATTCCGCCACGTGCATACCCTCGGCCAATTATTCGACCGGAGATATCCTGGTGGTGCGCTACGCGGACATGCAAAATTTGATTGCCGTTAATCCTGCAACAGCGACAACGCCGCCCGCCTTTAGTGTTACAAATGACATTTTCCTGCGTTCTTCCTATGCTGTAAGCACGCTGTTCAAAAACGGCACTGCACCCTATCAGATTGGAACGGGTCCGATGCAGGATCAGTTGCTGAAGACCTATGTTTATTACATCAGTCCTAACACCACAGGAGCCGACGGTATACCAGCCCTGTATCGCCTGAATTTGACGGCGGGCAACATGAACACAACAGAGTTAGTTGCCAGCGGAATAGAAAATTTGCAAGTGCAATATGGTGTCGTCGATGCAAGCGGAAATACGCAATACGTCGACGCATCCGCGATGACCTCCTGGCCATCCAAAACTTTTCCTAGTTGGACGCAGGTGAAGTCAGTGCGGGTATGGTTGCTGGCGCGAAACAGCGACAGCAAGGGAAGCGGCGGATATTCGAATCAG
>CAISHO010000119.1 GCA_903885165.1 uncultured Nitrosomonadales bacterium
CTTGCCTGCGCCGTTGTCGCCGACGATTGCGGCGTGCTCGCCGGGTGCGAGTGAGAAATTTGCCTCGGTCAGTGCTTTGACTCCGCCATAGTGTTTGGTCAGGCCGCGAATTTTCAGTATCGGTGTTCTCATGAGAATCTCCTATTTCCGCAACAGGCGTTGACGACGAATCACGTCGATCCAAACGGCGATGATGACGACGGCGCCGATGGCCATCATTTGTTTGAACTGAGAAATTTCCAGTAAATTCATGCCGTTGCGTATCATGGTGATCAAAATTGCGCCGAGCAGACTACCGATAATGCTACCTCTGCCGCCGAACAAGGAAGTGCCGCCCAGAATGACCGCAGCAATGGCATCGAGCTCGAACATCTGTGCGATCTTGCCGCTGGAGGAATCCATGCGCCCGATCAACACGATGGCAGCTAAAGCGCAGCAAAGGCCTGAGACGACGTATACGCCGAGTTTGTACCAGCGAATGTTGATACCGACCTGGCGTGCGCCCATTTCATTCGAGCCGATCGCGTAGACATAGCGCCCCAGTTTTGTGCTCGACAGCACGAAGGACATGACGATGTAAAACGTGGCCATGATGACGATGGGCATAGGCAAAAAGCCAAACAGATCGCCGTAGCCGATAAACGGGAACGGATCAGGCAGGCCGGACATGTCGAAGCCGCCGGTGGCATCGAAGGCGAGTCCGCGCCACAGCGTCAGTCCACCCAGCGTGACGATAAACGAGGGAATGCCGACAAAGGCGACCAGATAGCCGTTGAAGATGCCGACTGCAGCGCCGATGGCGAACGCGGCGAGTATCGCCATATAAGGGTCGATGCCAAGTTTGACCATCATGTAGCCGGCCACGGCACCAGAGAGCGCGGTCAACGAACCCACAGCCAGATCGACGCCGCCGGTCAGGATGACGAAGGTCTGTCCGCCCGCCAGCAGCGCGATGACGGAGGCTTGCACCAGAATGTTGCTCAGGTTACGTGTGTTTAAAAAATAGGGTGAAGCGAAGGACAACAGAATACCCAGTACCAGTACTGCGACCATCGCGCCGTACCATTCCTGCCTGGCGAGTGTTTTCATGATTTTCTCCGGGTGACGGGATGGCCCGCAGGCCACCCCGGGGGGGCTTACTTCACTTTCATGAATTGGGCGACGCCTGAATCTTTGGCGAATTTATCCACGTTGGACGGCAGAACCAGAAACGCGCCAGTGTCGATACGCGCTTCAACTTTTTGCTTTTTGGCGGCAGCAATAGCGGTTTCAACGCCAGTTTGACCGATTTTAGCCAGCATTTGCGCCGCATTGGCCTGTTGCCAGCCGTTTTTCATCATGTCCAGACCGCCGGGTGAACCGTCAAATCCGGCCAGTTTTATTTCTCCCGGTTTGATCCCTGCCCCCTTCATCGCCGCAACCGCCCCTAGTGCGCCGCCATCCCATGCGCAGGCGATCAGTTTGATGTCGCGATTGGAACGCAACGCAGCTTCGACGCCATTTTGCGCCTGAGTCTGATCCCAGGTCGTGGAGACTTCGACGATTTTCACGTTGGGACGCTTAGCTTTCAATGCGTCGATAAAGCCCTTTTTGCGTTCCTGACCCGTGGATTGGCCCTGATCGCCGGTGACGTAAACGACCTTGTCACCATCCTTGAGCTGATCGACTGCCCAGTTGCCCTGCACATTGGCGGCCTTGATGTTATCGGTTGCCACATAACTGGTGATCTTAGCGCCGGTAATGCCGGTGTCGACGGCAACGACCGGGATGCCGGCTGCCAGTGCGCGGTTAACCGCCGGGGCAATCCCCGCGCTGTCGACTGGTGCGATCGCGATCGCGTCGACGTGACGGGTGATCATGTCTTCGACGATGGCCAGTTGCTTCGACAGCTCACCGCGCTCTGCGGCCAGCTGAATGAATTTAACGCCAGCTTTTTTGCCGGCATCCGCAGCGCCGCCGTTGATCAGTGTCCAGCCTTCGTTGGTGTTGCCATTGGTGATATAGGCGATGGTCAATTCCGCATGTGCGGCCGGGATCATGCCTATCAGTGTCAGCGCTACGCAGCATGCTTGGTGTTTGAAGTTCATTTTTATGTCTCCTTAATATTGTGATGTTGGATTTTGCTTACCACCAGGCTTCGATTTGTACGCCGGCGGTCGTTGCTGACGTGCGGCCGTTTAATCCGAAGGTGGTGGCGTTGGCTGCTGCTGCGGCTGCATTCCAGTTGGCACGGGTCACATAGAAACGCATTTCAGGACGTGACCAGAAATCCGGCGCCATCGCTAGGGTAGGCGCGAAAGTGAACTTGTTCAAGGTCTGATTGGCTTGACCGTCTATGCTGCGTCCGGTCGAACCCACTTCCGCCAGCAGTTTCAAGTTGTTGGTGATCGCGTAGGAGACGCGACCCCCCAGCGTGGTATCCCGGGTGTTGATGCCGTCTTGCGGGCCGCCTTCGATCTTGCCGTTCTGCAGCGCGATCAATGCCTGCCCACCAAATTTACCGGTTTGCCAGTTGATCGACTCGCCGATGCGGTTGCTCTTCATGCCGGGCAGTTGACCGGTACCCAGTATCCCTGCATTGGTGGCGACGGTGGTTGCGTCCCCCAGTCCCTGAAACTGTCCGTTCATGTCAGCATGTCCGCTGGCCGTTTGTAAAAAAAACGTATTAGTCAGACCTTTGATGAGAAAGTCGGACTGATTGTGAGATAAGGAGAGGCTGGAGCCGGGTTGACCGTAAGCGAAAGTGCCGCTGACCACGGTGCCCAGTACGCGCACCACGCCGCCTTCATTGCTGTGAATTTCGGACAGATCCACATTGAAACGACGGGCATTGTTTTGTGCGGAATTTTTGTTGTCGAAGGAACTGCCGTTGAAGATACCTACGCCCAGTTTCGCAAACCCTAAGCCATAGTTGGTTACGCCGGCGCCGGTGTTGAGTCCGTAATCCATGAAGAATTTATCGACGATATGCACGTCCTGAATACGCAAACGGCGTTGGCCTGCCCAAAATTTCGCTTCAGGCGCGAAATCGAGCCCGGTCATTTCGGCGTAGCCCTGTTGCGTGCCGGTCACCCCATTCCAAACCGTCGGCATGTAGTCCACGCTCCACTTCAGGCCGTTGCCCAGGTCGAAGGTCTTTTTGATTTCCAATTCAAAACCGACATCGCCTTCATTACCCAGACGATATTTCTGCATATCGCCGCCTAGTGTATAGCCACCTCTGGGCATGCCGATCGCACTGGAAGCAAAACCGCCACGGGTATAACCCATGATTTCCAGTCCGCCCATGTCGACCGCCTGAGCCATGCTGCATGCCATCAACACGGCGGTCAGCGAAGACAATCGTAAAAAAGTATTTTTGTTTGAGTTGCGCATTTTTTTTATCATTTCAAACTCCCCCTGATTTCATTAGTAGTAAGCAGTGCTGCCGTATCGGGCAATTCTGCTATGGCCTGCTGTCGCTTAACTCACGATAAAGTTACACGTGATAATTTTTTGTAAAATTCAGTCTGGATGAACGGCTTCTGTTCGATCTAGATAGACGTTTAACAAAACATTAATAATGTTGCAACAAACCACGGATGGAACTTTACACGTGTAATTAATTTGCTGTCAAGTAAACTGTTTAAAAATATTTATCTGATGTAAAATTACATAAGTTGATAATTTGTTAACACGTGTATTATGAAGAAAATCAGGCGCGAAAATGTATCGGATATGCCCCGTTCGGGTGTGTCTGGAGAGAATCAGGATAGGGTAAGCGATGCGACCGCAACCGGCAGGGTCACCATGCAGGATATTGCGACTCTGGTCGGTGTGTCGCGAATCACGGTATCAAAATTTTTCAACGGCAATCAGGGCATCAAGGAGGATACCCGGCGGCGTATTGAAAAGGCCTGTGCCGATTTGCATTACGTCCCCGATCCGTTGGCGGTTAGTCTGGTCAAGGGTAAGTCACCGCTGATCGGGGTGGTTATCCCTGTCATCAGCGAACCGTTTTTTGCTGAAGTGCTCAGTGTGATCGAACAGGAAGCCGCAGGACTTGGATTACGTGTGGTGATTTTATGTTCTTACAATGATGCTGCGCGGGAAGCGGCGGCTTTGCTGGCTTTTCGCGCGATGAAAGTGCATGGGGTTATCTTTACCCCGATCGCCTCGGAAGACAATGTCACCTTGCTCGAGCGACTAGAAAAAGAGATGCGCATCCTGTATCTGGACAGCTATCTGAAACCGGAATGTCATTTTGTGATGAATGACAACTTGCAAAGTTCAGGTCTGATTACCCGCTATCTATTGAGTCGCGGGCATCGCCCGGCATTCCTAGCGGCTCCGCCGGTCGCTAATCCATCCGGGCCGGAACGTATTGCAGGCTATCTCGACGCGATGCAGGAGAACGACAGTGTGCCATTTTTGATCCCGGTGGCGAATAGCGATGCAACTTGGGAGTTTGAGACTTTCGCAATGAATCACATGCTGAATTTTTTGGGGACAGGGGCGTGGCAGAAGGAAAATAAAACCGCATTGATATGCGCGACAGACCGGTTGGCGATTGGTGCGATGGCCGCATTCAGGAAGTTTGGATTAGAACCGGGGCGCGATGTGGCGATCGTGGGACACGATGATCTTCATGTCTGCGAGTTTCTCTACCCTGCGTTGACCACGGTAAAACAAGATGTGGATTCAATTGGACGCGCGGTGATCGAATTCCTGTGGCAGGAAAACAATGTTTTAACCGCGGACACGCCCTATTTTCAGCGTAAGTTTCCCGCGCGACTAATCGTCCGGGATTCCTGTTTGCCGACGCTTAACAGAACGGTGCGTTTCCCGGCTAAATAAACGATGTATGTCACAGTCCGCAGCCATGGCAATCGACCGATGCGTGTAAAGGAATTGTTTACACGGCCAGGTTCTGATTACTCGCAGTGGAGTTCGATAGGGGATATTTAATATGCTTAAGGTTGCGCTGATCGGTTACGGATATTCGGGCAGAACGCTGCATGCGCCGCTGATCACGTGCGTGCCGGGAATCGCGCTGGTCGCCGTTGTTTCGAGTGGTCCGGCCAAGGTTTTGGCTGATTATCCGCAGGTCGCGGTTTGCGCCACGATGGATGCGCTGCCGGATGTTGTGGATGCTGTTGTGATCGCGACCCCTAATCATAGCCATTTTGAACTCGCTAAACAGGCACTGCTCGCAGGTAAACATGTGGTCGTCGACAAGCCTTTTACTGTCAGTGTCATACAGGCAAGTGAGCTCAAGGTTCTGGCCGAAAACAAGGGGCTGGTGCTGTCGGTTTTTCATAATAGGCGCTGGGATGCCGATTTTCTGACGTTAAGTAGATTGATGGCGAGCGGAGAGTTGGGCGAGTTGTTGAGTTTTGAATCGCGTTTTGACCGATTCAGGCCGGAAGTCAGACTTCGGTGGCGTGAACAAGCCGGCCTAGGTACGGGTTTGTGGTATGACCTGGGGCCGCATCTGCTCGATCAGGCGGTGCAATTGTTTGGTAGCCCGCTTTCGATTCAGGCTACTTTGGAGGTGCAGCGTCCCAATGCCGTGGCGGTCGATTATTTTCACGTGCGACTGCAATATCAATCTTTCGTTGTAAATCTGCATGCGGGCATGTTCGAGGCGGTCGAGACGCCGCGTTATTGTGTGGTAGGGCAGCGTGGTCGCTATACTAAGTATGGACTAGACCGGCAGGAAGAAGCCTTCAAGCGGGGAGAATTGCCGTCGGATGCAAACTGGGGCCATGATCCTCAGAACGGCGTCCTTGAGACATCTTCGATGACCTCAAACGTGACCAACTTGCCGGGTGACTATCGCCATTTTTATAGTGGTTTTCGGGATTGCATTGCGTCAGGTGCGCCGAATCCGGTGTCGACGGATGATGCAGTGCTGGTGATGGAGTTGATTGAACTGGCTTGTGAAAGTGCACGAATGCAGAGGACACTTTCTGTTGCCGGTAATCAGTCTATTCTTCCAGCAAATTCTTGATCACCGCACCGGCCAGCATGTAGCCGAACAGTGGAGGCATATAGCTGATCGTGCCATTCACTGAACGCGGGCGGCCGCGATCGACGGGTTGCGGTGGCAGTGTCGGTCTGGGATGTTCATCGGTATATACCGTCAAAATGCCCTGTTTGATGCCTGCGTCGCGCAGGTGCTTGCGCATCTCGCGTGCCAGCGGGCAGATGGTGGTCTCGCTGATATCCGCCAGACGTATTTTTGACGGATCTAGCTTATTACCCGCACCCATGCTGGAGGCGACCTTCAGTCCCAGCGCTACGCTGTGGGTGATCAGCGCAACCTTGCAGTTCATCGAGTCGATGCAGTCGATCATGTAATCGCAGTCATGCGGCACCAGTTCGTGGACGTTTTCCGGTCCTAAAAAAGTGCGCACCAGCGTGACGATGCAATCTGGATTGATATCCAGTATGCGAGCCTTCATCACGTCGGCCTTCGATAGCCCGACGGTGGACCATAGGGCTGGCAACTGACGGTTGATATTGCTCACCGCCACCACATCGTGATCGAGCAGGGTGAGGCGACCGATACCTGCGCGTGCCAGCGCTTCGGTGCAATGGGAACCTACACCGCCCATGCCTGCGATGAAGACATGTTTGCCGGCCAGTTTGGCGATGCCCTCATCTTTGATCAGGATCTGGGTGCGTTCGAATTGGGGTGGAGTGGTGTTTTTCATGGCGGGATTATAACGGCGAAAATGTAAAAGTCGCGCAAGCGATTCGTTTGCTCCCTCGCCCGTTGACGGGAGAGGGTTGAGGAGAAGGCTCGCTCAATGTCTCAGGGTAAGTTTCGGCAGCGCATGTAATGCATTTTCAGTGGTTGAGCGTGCTGTTTCTGCCAGTGTCAGGCCTCGCAGTTCGGCGAGTGTCTGTGCGATGCGGGCCAGATATTCCGGTTTGTTAGGTTCGCCGCGTGCAATAAACGCGGGAGGGATGTCAGGCGCGTCGGTTTCCAGTACGATGGAAGTCATCGGTAAGGTGGCGGCAAGGTCGCGTATCCGGGTGGCGCGATCATAGGTCATAGCGCCGCCGAAGCCTAACTTGAAACCCAGTTTGATGAATTCCTCCGCCTGCACCCGGCTGCCGCTGAAGGCATGGGCAATGCCGCCTTTTACCCTGATCTGCCGCAGGTGTTTGAGCACGGTGTCGGTGGCGCGCCGGGTGTGCAGCAGAACAGGAAGGTCGAATTCGCGCGCCAGTTTCAGTTGTTCGACGAAAAAATATTCCTGTTTTGCAACATGATGATTTTCAGAGAAGAAATCAAGTCCGATTTCGCCGATCGCAACGGGACGATGATCTTGCAGATAGGCGCGCAATATTGCCAGAGCTTCAGGTGTTGCGTTGTCGGTGTACATCGGGTGGATGCCGTATGCCGGAAAACAGTTAGGGTGCTGTTCGCATAGGCGTTGCACAGTGTCAAAATTGGCGCGTTCGACCGAGGGAATGACGAGCGATCTGATGCCTGCCGCTTGCGCGGCTTGCAATATTTCAGTCTGATTGTTGCTAAATTCGGCTGCATCCAGATGGCAGTGGGTATCGATCAGGGTCGCTTTCATAACAGGCTTTTCGAAAGGTCGTATGTTAAACTGCGGGCACTCTTTTTGCGAGATCGCGTTATGTCAGGAAATACATTAGGTACCCTTTTTACAGTCACTTCGTTCGGTGAGTCGCACGGTGCGGCAATCGGCTGTGTGGTGGATGGCTGTCCGCCCGGACTGGCTTTGTGTGAATCCGATATCCAGCTTGATCTGGATCGGCGCAAGCCCGGCACTTCGCGTCACGTTACGCAGCGGCGCGAATCGGATACGGTGGAGATTCTTTCCGGCGTTTTTGAAGGCAAGACCACCGGCACGCCGATCGCCTTACTGATTCGCAACGAAGATCAGCGCAGCAAGGATTACGGCAATATTCACGAGACTTTCCGTCCCGGCCACGCCGATTACACCTACACGCAAAAATACGGTTTTCGCGATCATCGCGGCGGCGGACGTTCTTCGGCGCGCGAGACGGCGGTGCGGGTTGCGGCAGGAGCGGTAGCCAAAAAGTGGCTGGCGGAGCGTTACGGGGTGGTTATACGCGGTTATCTCTCCCAGTTGGGCGATATTCAGATGCCATTTGTGAGCTGGGATGGCGTGAACGAAAATCCATTCTTCTCGGCGGATCCGTCGGTGGTTCAATCTTTGGAAGATTACATGGACGCGTTACGCAAATCCGGTGATTCCATCGGCGCGAAACTGACCGTGGTAGCAGAAAATGTCCCTGTGGGCTGGGGCGAGCCGGTCTATGACAGGCTGGATGCGGAAATCGCCTATGCGCTGATGGGCATCAATGCGGCCAAGGGCGTGGAGATCGGCGACGGCTTTGCTTGTGTGACGCAAAAGGGCAGCGAACACGGCGACGAAATGACGCCGCAAGGTTTCTTATCCAACCACGCGGGCGGCATACTGGGCGGAATTTCGACAGGGCAGAGCATCGTCGCACATCTGGCGATCAAGCCGACTTCCAGCATCCGCATTCCGCGCCACTCGATCAATCGTCAGGGAGAGCCTGTGATGGTGGAAACGCACGGTCGCCATGATCCTTGTGTCGGCATACGCGCAACACCGATCGCCGAGGCGATGCTGGCGCTGGTGCTGATCGACCATGCGCTGCGTCATCGCGGCCAGAATGCCGATGTGGTGTGCGAGACTCCCATCATTGCAGGCAAAGTGTAAACTCAACGGGGTTCCGCAAGCTGCGAGCTAAAGGCTACCTATGATCGAAACCGCGACGCTGATTACTTTGTGCATGTTGGGCTTGATTTTCTTTCGTCCGGGCAAAACGCCTCCGTTGGAAAATCCGCTGGTGATAGAGCGCGCGGGGCAATATCACCTGACGCTGGAACCTAGGTTGAATCTGGCGCAGCCGTTTATTGAGGCGGTTGCCGCTCAACTCGCTTCATCGGCTGTTCAAAATACCGCAACGATATTTTTTGAGGTGCGCGACAAACAAGTGACCGCACACGGTTATGATTTTTATCTGCTGGCGATTACCCGGCGTAATGGATTGTGGTTTTTTCAGGCGGTGCGTCCGGCATCCGGTGAGCCTTCGGGGCAGTTTAAAACGGTGAGTGAGTTTTCATCTGCAGTGCTGGCGAGGTTTCCTCTGGAAAATGAGGTGATGGCAGGCGGTGAGGAGGTCGTCGCGGCGGTACAGTCAGTGGCGCTCGCGCGCGGCGTTCAGGTTAAAAGGCTGTTAGATTAAAATATATATTAATCAATAAGATAAAATATTCCCACTTCCCACTTCCCACTTCCCACTTCCCA
>CAISHO010000120.1 GCA_903885165.1 uncultured Nitrosomonadales bacterium
CAAAGCGATCGTGCGCACCATCATCGTGATGGCACACAGTCTGAATCTGGAAGTCATCGCAGAAGGTGTGGAGACCGAAGAGCAAAAGCAATTTTTATACGATTCAAATTGCACGCACTATCAGGGCTATCTTTTTAGCAAGCCGCTGCCGATTGCAGAGTTCGATGCCTTGCTAGCCTTAAAGGATAAGGCTTTTAGCGCGATCTAACCTTCTTCAACAACACCCTCTGTAGCTAAAACGTAGCTAATTGCATCCAACTTGCTAGCAGCTGCGGCCAAATGGCTAGACGATAAATGTGCATATCGTTGAACCATTTGACTGCTAGACCACCCGCCCAAATGCTGGATTTCAAAAACGGTCACGCCGTTTTGAACCGCCCAACTAGCCCAAGTATGGCGCAAATCGTGCCAGCGGAAATCCGTGATGCCAGCCCGTTTTAACGCATTTCGCCACACTTTGCCGTTAGCCCTTGCAATCCGCTTGCCACATTTAGTAAACACCAGCGTCGGATGCTTGCCTACCTGCTTAGTCAATACCGCTAATGCCTGCGCGTTAAGCGGGATGGAAAGCGCCTTGCCGTTTTTACTATTGCTCGCTGCCACCCAAACGTGAGCCGCTTTCAAATCCACCTGCGACCATTCCAGTTTGAGTACGTTGCTGTAACGTAAGCCACACGACAAGGTAAAAACCACCATATCTTGAAGGTGCTCGGGCAAATGCTTTAACAAGTGCTGAACCTCAGTAATCGTTAAAAACCGTGTCCGACCTTGAGGCTCCTTGAACATGGTGATTCTTGGCGCCTTATCCAGCCATTCCCAGCTTATTGCACGATTCAAGATGGCGCGTACCAGTGACAAGTAACGATTCGCCGTGCTTTTTGCGTTGCCTTTCAGCTTTGCCTGTCTGATTTCATCGATGACAGAAACAGTGATGTCATTCAGCGTCAAATGACCCAGATATGGATGCAACCACGCCAACTTATCCTTATCCTGCTGATGCGTTCGTTTATCAGAAGTTTCAGATAAAAAACGCACCACCGTTTCTTGCCACGACCTGACCGGCTTCGCGCCGAGCTTTTTCTGCTGCCACAGCTCGGCTTTCAGCTTATCGTGGTATTCCTGTGCCTCTTGCTTTACGCTAGTCCCAGTGCTTCTTTGTACGATTGATCCACCGACCGAAATTTTGATCCAGTAGACTTGCGAGTCTTTTCTTTTAAAGAGCGACATGATAATTCTCCTATCGAATCGCCCTGCGCTATCTGCGGACGGTATTTTGCTCTTATTGAGGCGAGCAGGTCAACATCAACAAAGACCCACGCCCGTCCGACCTTGGCGGCAGGCACTGCACCGGAACGCGCTAACTTGAGCAAAGTCTGCTCATGCACATGTAAATAGGCAGCGGCCTCGGCTAGATTGAGGGTGATCGGGGTTTCCATAAAAACTCGGCTAGTTGTTTACGCAGCGAGCGCGCCGTCGCTGACAACTCGGCGGCGTCGGTGTGTAACGGGCACGGTGGGCTTTACTTTTTTAGCAGGTTTGCGCTGATCTCGCACAAATGCTTTTAGCTCAGACAATCGGCACCCCGCATCTTCCAAGCGGCGCGTATAGCCATGACGCGGAATCTCCGGCATGGATTCTGATTTCGCACGACGGCGTTTCCACTCAGCCGAAATGAGAGCGCGCATTTTCGTGACATGATCCCGCACCCCGGCGAATCCCGGCGAACGAACAAGCGAGTGAATTAATTGTTGCAATTCCAGATCACGTTTTCCCCGAATGCTGGAGATAATGCTTTCGCAAACCAAGTCGTACTGGTTTTGCGTGTAGCG
>CAISHO010000121.1 GCA_903885165.1 uncultured Nitrosomonadales bacterium
ACGGTTTGGAAATCATTTAAAGAATCTGGGGGCGTGTCTGCTGCAACACTGTTTGGCATGGCACGGGCGCAAGGCTGGAGCGATAGCCCTACAACTAACGACAGGCCGCGCCCTGCCCGTCATGTTCCCGACATTGAAGCAAGTGTCACAAGCCTACTCAAACAGCCTGCAAGCTTAACGGCCGCCGACACGTGGGAACGATGCATTCCTGCAACACCAGCCGAAGCTTACATCAACCGCAAGCATGGCAAGCCGGACGGATTGAGGCTATATCCAGCCAGTGCGCCGCCGCTGGTTATCCGTGGGCAGAATGTCGCGGGTTATCTGGTCGTGCCATGCTGGAGCGGTGACAAGCTGCAAACCCTGCAATTCATACCGCCGAGCACGGGCGATAAATTAAACCTGACAGGCGCATCATTCCATGATGGATTTTTCACCGTGGGACAGATTACAGACCGCGCCTACATCGTGGAAGGTATCGGCCAAGCGTGGGCAGTCAATCAGGCGACCGGATGCGCTGCCGTGGTTTGCTTTGGTGCTGGCCGCATGGCAACGATTGCCAATACATTGCGCACCCTACACCCCGCCGCCCGTTTGGTGGTCGTGCCAGATAAAGGCAAGGAAGAGCAAGCCGCCAATATTGCCGCCGCTGTTGCTGGTGAATGGGTGGCAATGCCTGACGACAAGCCCGGCAACTATGACGCAAACGACTATATGCAGGACACAAACCCCGCCGCATTGCTTGCCCTGCTGGAGCACGTCAAAGCCCCTGAAATGCGTTACAAGCTGTTATCGGGCGCTGACCTATGCAACGCCCCGCCGATGCGCTGGATGGTGCGTGGGGTGTTGCCGCTGGAAGGTTTGGCCGCACTGTATGGCGCAAGTGGAAGCGGTAAAAGTTTTCTGATGCTGGATATTGCCGCCGCTGTTGCTGGTGGTGACTTTGAATGGTTTGGCCGCCACGTTACACAAGCCCCCGTTACTTACGTTTGCCTTGAAGGTGAGGCCGGAATGGGAAAGCGCGTTAAGTCCTGGTGCATACATCGCAACGAATCCGCACCCGATGCCCTGAGATTTATTACGCAACCTTTCGACCTATTAAGCGGTGACGTATCGGAGCTTGCAAAGGCAATCAAGGCCGGAGGTGGTGCGGATGGGCTGGTGATACTCGACACACTGAACCGCGCCGCACCGGGTGCTGATGAGAATTCATCCGTGGACATGGGAAATATTATCGCCGCATCAAAGCAGATACAAAGCCTAACGGGTGGGCTGGTGCTGGTCGTGCATCATACGGGCAAGGATGCGGGCAAAGGACTGCGCGGGCATTCCAGCCTATACGCTGCCCTTGATGCCGCTATTGAGGTAACGGCAAACGATAACCGCCTGGCGTGGAGTGTAGCCAAGAGTAAAGACGATGTAACGGGCGATGCACACCCGTTCAAACTGGAGATTGTGCCAGTAGGGAACGATGACGAAGGCGAGGAAATAACCTCATGCGTGGTTGTGTCGGATGATTCAGGCGGAACAAATCAAGGTAAACGAATCACGCTAGGCACTAACCAAAAGATTGCGCGTGAAGTGTTAGGCGAACCGCTGCGCAAATCGCACCACACAGGCAAGGACGGCGCACCACGAAACAGGCCGTGCATTACCTATGATGACGCAGTGGATGCAGTGGCCGAACGTATGCCGACCGATGCAGGCCACCGCAAGAGCCGCGCAAAAACCGCAATCAGCGGATTAATCAGCAAAGGCTTATTAGGCATGAAAGGTGATTGGTTGTGGGATGCCGACGAGCCAAAGCCAGACATAAGCGAATTACTGAATAAGCTTTAAAAACACACCAACCACACCGCACCGTTCTTCCCACCTACCTATAGGGTGGTGGGAAAAGCGGGAAAAAAGGTGATTTCACCGAACGGTGCGAAACGGTGCAAGCGGGAAAAGCGGGAAGCCTTGATTCTATTGACTTGCAGGGATTTTGAACGATTGCGAATTACTGCCCGCCGCCCTTCCCTTGGAGCAAAACACCGAACGGTGCAACGTAATGCAGTAAACGACCGTCTGGCTATGTTGGCAGGCGGTTTTTTATTGTCCGGAATGTTAAGGTTACACCAAGGGTTGAATAGTTGAGATTAGGTCAAGGGTGCGCGATTGAAAGGTAGAGATTAGGGCGAGGGTGTGCGATTGAGTAGCGAGGTTACAGCGAGGGTTGGACGGCAAGGTTACGGCAAGGGTTTAGAGAAAATAATAGGGATGTTACAGGTAGGGTTTAGAAAGATAACAGTGAGGTTCGTGCTAGGGTGTGCGATGGCTGAGAGGGGTGAGGTTAGGGTTATGGTGTGGAATTGAACAGCAAGGTTACAGCAAGGGTGGCGAGAAACTAAAAGCATTCATGCCCTGCCGCTTAGCAGTATGAATCCCAATTTCCCGCAAAACAGTTTACAGGGTTAGGGGGATCTGTTTGCAAATATTGGCCGCTTGAACTGGAGACAGTCGGGCGGTTTTCTTTTGTGGGAGCGATGGGATTGATAAAGCGTGGTGACATATTGGTGACATAGACGAAGAGCAAAAAATAAAAAAGCACCCACATTGCTGTAAGTGCTTGATTATATTGGTGGGTCTGCACGGACTTGAACCGTGGACCAAAGGATTATGAGTCCTCTGCTCTAACCAACTGAGCTACAGACCCGAAACTCGACTTGCGATTTTAACCTACATTTGCAAAAACACGTACTGGCAAAAACTAAAATCACAAAAACCTTAACCTTCGCTATCCAGAAAACTCTTCAGCTTCTCGGAACGAGATGGATGACGCAACTTGCGCAGCGCTTTCGCCTCAATCTGACGAATACGTTCGCGGGTCACATCGAACTGTTTGCCCACTTCTTCCAGCGTGTGATCAGTGTTCATCTCGATACCGAAACGCATGCGTAATACTTTCGCTTCACGCTGAGTCAGGCTGTCCAGAATATCGGCCGTGGCGCTGCGCAGACTCTCGTAAACCGCAGCTTCGATCGGCACTGTGGTATTTGAATCTTCAATAAAGTCACCCAGATGCGAATCATCATCATCGCCGACCGGGGTTTCCATCGAGATAGGTTCTTTAGCGATCTTCAGAATCTTGTGGATCTTGTCTTCTGACATTTCCATCTTGGCGGCCAGCGTTGCGGCATCTGCTTCCTGACCGGTTTCCTGCAAAATCTGACGCGAGATGCGATTCATCTTGTTGATAGTTTCGATCATGTGCACCGGAATACGGATGGTGCGCGCCTGATCCGCGATGGAACGCGTGATCGCCTGACGGATCCACCAGGTCGCATAGGTCGAAAATTTGTAGCCGCGACGGTATTCAAATTTATCTACCGCCTTCATCAGACCGATATTACCTTCCTGAATCAAATCAAGAAATTGCAAACCACGATTAGTGTACTTCTTGGCAATCGAGATCACCAGACGCAAGTTCGCCTCAATCATGTCGCGCTTGGCGCGGTGGGAACGGGCTTCGCCATTGGTCATGCGGCGGTTAATTTCCTTCAGATCGGCGATCGGCAAACCGACGCGCTTCTGAATGTCGATCAGATTTTGCTGCTTTTCAAGAATCGCGTGCTGATAGCGAGACATCATCTCACTGTATGGCTTATTAGCCTTGATTTCCTGAGCCAGCCAGTCCATATTGACTTCGTTACCAGGAAAGCTTTTTATAAACAACGGTCTAGGCATCTTGGACTTGTTGACGCAAATATCCAGTACACCGCGCTCATTGCTGCGAATTTCTTCAACCAGACCGCGCATGGTGTTGCACAGCGCTTCGACCTGTTTGGCGGTAAAACGGAACGCCATCAACTCTTCGGTGATGCCGGCCTGATACAAATTATACTGTTCGCTCAGATAGCCATGCTTCTCGAAAGCCTTGCCCATCTTGGTGAACAAATCGGAGATCACGGCAAAGCGCGCAAGCGCATCGGCCTTTAATTGCGCCAGATCGGCGGCGGCGGCCGCTGCAGTCGCCGCAGCAACTGCCTCTTCATCTTCGTCGCCTTCTTCCTCAGAACCCGATTCAGATTCTTCCGAAGCTTCCTCTTCTTGTTCGCCGTCCTGCTCGTGATCTTCATCATCGTGCAGACCGGATTCATCTTCCATCTCGATTTCAACAAAACCATCGATCAACTCATTGACGCGAATTTCGTCGATTTCAATCTTGGCTGCCAGCGACAAAATTTCCGCGATGGTCACCGGACAGGCCGAAATCGCCTGGATCATGTTGCGCTGACCTTCTTCGATACGCTTGGCGATCTCGATTTCTTTTTCGCGCGTCAACAGATCGACCGTACCCATTTCGCGCATATACATGCGCACAGGATCAGTCGTACGACCAAATTCGGAATCCACCGTCGACAGTGCCGCTTCTGCTTCTTCAGCCGCATCATCATCCGCCGCCGTCGGCGCAGAGTCAGTCATGATCAGGGCTTCCGCATCGGGCGCCACGTCACAGACACGGATACCCATGTCGTTGATCATGCTGGCCACGCTTTCAATTTGCTCGACTTCGAGCATATCGGGCAAATGGTCGTTGATTTCGGCGTAGGTCAGGTAACCGCGTTCCTTGCCCAGTACGATTAACGCTTTCAGACTCGTGCGTCGCGCGTCGATATCCTGCTGCAACTCGGCAAACGGTTGGGCTACGACATCTTCCGGCTTCTTGTCCAGTTTCTTCTTGGATTTTTTAATCGTTACCATAATTCTTCAAGTTCCAATTGCGTAAGGCCTGCGTTAGCGTCGCAGAAAAGCGCTGCATTATACCTGAATACATTCAGTTTTTCTTAATCATTGTCGCCATAAACGTGAAACCACGCAGTGAACATCTTCCCCTGCCCTCGCAAAAATTCATTTGCGGGGGAAGGCCGAAAAGGGGAACGGGCAGAGTATCATTATCACAGGAGTTTCTTCGCCATGCCCGTTGGCGAGCACTCACCCGTTATCCGCGCTGCAACAGGCGCAAATACTTTTCACGCTCGGACGCGGTCAGACTGGACAATCCACCTTGCGCCGTCTTAGCCTGCAAAGTCTGAAATTGCTGGCGACGCTGCTCTTCACTGAGTTTGGCCAACAAACCGGCAAACTCAGCCTCTACATCGAACGACTCACCCCAGGTCAGCATGTCGGCTTCCGCCTGCGCCATCGGCCTTGCATGCACCGTCCCCTGAAACAACTGCGTTAACGCGGGACTGCTGATCGTAAAATCTGCCTCTCGCAACGCCGCCAAAACAGCGACTATCGCCTCGGCATCCGCGCCCTCACCATGCCAGTCTTCCGGCATTTGCACACCCAACGCAGGTTGCGCGATCAGACATTGCAACAACAAGCGCTGCACCGGAAATGGAGTGCGCGCCGCTTTTTTCAAAGACGGGCGCGGTGCCTGCACGATAGGCTTAATTTCATACAGCGCTTCCAACTCTGCCTGACTCACACCGGATAGCGCGGCCACCTCTTTGCGCAACAACAGCGCAGTCACCGGAGATGCGATGGCCGTCACCAGGGGCTTGGCGCGTTGCAACAATTGATTTCGCCCTTCCTGAGTGCGCAGATCCAGCTCCGCACTGATTTCGCGCAGCAAATAACCGGACAACGGCATTGCATCGGAGACCTGCCGCTCAAACACCTCCTGACCGAACTCCCGGATAAAACTATCCGGATCATGTTCCGTCGGCAAAAACAAGAAACCGATGCGCTTGCCGTCCTGCAAATGGGGCAGCGCATTTTCCAGCGCACGCCAGGCGGCCTTTTGCCCCGCCTTATCGCCATCAAAACAGAATACGATCTGATCGGCCAGTCGCAGCAACTTCTGAATGTGATACGGCGTGGTCGCCGTACCCAGCGTCGCGACAGCATAAGCCACGCCGTGCTGCGCGAGCGCCACCACATCCATATAGCCCTCGACGACTAACACACGCTGCCCGGCGCGTATGGCTTTTTGCGCCTGATACAAACCGTACAGCTCGTGACCTTTTTCAAAAAGCGGCGTTTCCGGCGAGTTGAGATATTTCGGCTCGCCCTTATCCAGCACACGCCCGCCGAAACCGATCACCTGCGCGCGCACATTGATGATGGGGAACATGATCCGGTCGCGAAACCGGTCGTAACGTTTATCGCCATCCCCGCTGATCACCAAACCCACTTCGGTCAGTGCAGCAGCCTGATAATCGGGGAAGGCAGCGGCTAAATTTTGCCAGCCGTCCGGCGCGAATCCGATAGCAAATTTTGCGGCGATCTCACCGCTTAATCCGCGATTCTTCAGATAATCGATGGCACGGGGAGAGAGCTTTAACTGTTCCCGGTAATAGCGGGTCGCCGTTTGCATCAATTCATACAAATCAGGCGCGATCTTTTGGTAAGCCTCACCGGCTGTAGCGCGCTCATGCGGCACTTCCATGCCAACATTCTGCGCCAACTCCTCGATCGCCTCGACGTAGCCTAAGCCCAGATGCTCCATGACAAAGCCGATCGCCGTGCCATGCACGCCGCAACCGAAGCAATGATAAAACTGCTTGGACTGACTAACGGTAAACGAGGGAGATTTTTCGTTGTGAAAGGGACAGCAGGCGACGTAATTTGCCCCAGCCTTCTTCAACGGCACGTGGCGTTCGATGACATCCACGATGTCCACGCGATTGAGCAGATCCTGTATGAAGCTTTTTGGAATCATGCCGGCAGCGCCTTTATCAACGGAACAACAGATTGCAAATTATCAAATAAATCAATAAGCTACATAAAACAAACGGGCTTACCCTAAGGTAAACCCGATCGAAAAAACTATTTGGTGAGCTGAGCTTTGATTAGAGCCGAAACACGACTCATATCAGCCTGCCCTGCCAATTTGGCTTTGAGCACGCCCATCACTTTGCCCATGTCCTGAGGACCTGCGGCGCCTACCGATGCAATCGCTTCCGCCACGGCGACGACAATTTCGTCTTCGCCCAACTGTTGCGGCATGTAGTTAGCCAACACATCCATCTCGAACTTTTCCACGTCCGCCAATTCCTGACGGCCAGCCGCCTCGTATTGACTGATGGAATCACGCCGCTGCTTGTTCATCTTTTCGATGATCGCAACCACGTCCGCATCGGATAATTCGATGCGCTCATCCACCTCGCGCTGTTTCATCGCCGCGAGCAACAGACGTATAGCAGAGAGACGCGCTGCATCTTTTGCGCGCATCGCTGCTTTCATATCATCGGTAATTTGCTGCTTCAGACTCATAGCGCCTCCACATTCCACGCAGGCGTGAATAAATCCGAATTAAAACAGCTTAGGAGGCAAAGTTTGACTGCGCAGACGCTTGTAGTGACGCTTAACAGCGGCAGCCAGCTTGCGCTTACGTTCAGCCGTTGGCTTCTCGTAAAATTCACGTGCACGCAGATCGGTCAGCAGACCAGTCTTTTCCACAGAACGCTTGAAACGACGCATTGCAACTTCAAACGGCTCATTCTCTTTAACACGTACGGTTGTCATCTACAAACTACCTTCACCTAAAAATTGAGGGCGCGATTCTAGCAAAAGCACTCGCGCGCCACAACTTATATTTTAAATTGAGTCAAAATTAACTCAGCTTTTGCTACGACACGGTAATTCTGGCAAATTTACGCTTACCCACCTGAGCCACCACCACCCGACCCGCTGCGACTGCATCACCCTTATCGTTCACGCGCTCGCCATCCAACTTCACCGCGCCTTGGGTAATCATGCGCATCGCCTCCGAGGTTCCTTCAACCAGACCTGCCAGCTTGAGCAATTGTGGTACAAGCAAACAGCCATCCACCGAGGCTACCGTGACTTCCGGCATATCATCCGGCAATACCCCCTTACGGAATCTGGCTTCAAATTCCTCCAGCGCCGCTACCGCATCGCGTTTACTGTGAAAACGCTCGACAATTTCTTGCGCCAGCAGCACCTTGATGTCGCGCGGATTGCGTCCGCCTTCCACCTCGACACGCCAGGCCGCGATTTCGCTCAAACTGCGGAACGACAACAACTCCAGATAACGCCACATCAGCACGTCGGTTATCGACATCAGCTTGCCGAACATATCCTGCGGCGCATCGGTGACACCGATGTAATTGCCCAGCGACTTGGACATCTTGTTCACGCCGTCCAACCCTTCGAGCAGCGGCATGGTCAATATACACTGCGCAGGCTGGCCGAAATGGCGCTGCAACTCGCGCCCCATCAACAGATTAAACTTCTGGTCTGTACCGCCCAACTCAAGATCCGCCTTTAGGGCAACCGAGTCATAACCCTGAACCAGCGGGTAGATAA
>CAISHO010000122.1 GCA_903885165.1 uncultured Nitrosomonadales bacterium
GGCGCAAATTTCTCAAATCGGATGCGACCGAATTCGCCCATTGTGAGGAAGCATTCAAACGCATCGCCTTATCCCGTCCTGATGTGGGTTTTTCGCTGCAACACAATGGTCGTACCGTCTGGCAACTGGCTATGCCACCGCGTTTGCTGGAGGAATGGCAAAGGGATGCGGCACTCAAGCGCGTTGCTGCTCTGTTGGGTGACGAATTTGGTCAGGCGACGGTTGCGGTGTCCCGAACAGCGGCCAATCTGACCCTGCACGGTCTGGCTGCGCTACCGGCCTACTCGCGCAGCACACGCGATGCACAGTATTTTTTCGTCAACGGACGTTTTGTTCGCGACAAGGTCGCCAGTCATGCGCTGCGTCAGGCTTATCAGGATATCTTGCATCACCAGCGTCATCCGGCTTTCGTGCTGTTTTTGGAGCTACCGCCGGAACAGGTGGATGTGAACGTACATCCAGCCAAGAGTGAGGTGCGCTTTCGCGAGAGTCAGGGGGTGCATCAGTTTATCTTTCATACTCTGCACGATGCACTGGCCAAACCAGACGAGATGCCCAAATCCGACGACATGCCCAAATCCGACGACATGCCCGCGCCTGAAATAGTTGCCCGCACCCCGTTTGTCATGCCGACTCAGCAACGCATTCCGCTGGGGGTGGCGCAGCTGAACGCTACTTATAAAGTGTGGGAGGCGCAGACCGAAGAAACAGGATTGAGGATCGAGGATCGAGCATTGAGTAGGGCGGAGCGAGGGGCCGAGGATCGATGGGAGCATGGCGAGGCGATCAGGATTCAGGATAATACAATAAGCAACCCTGAATCTAAGGGTTTAGCTCAATCCTCAATCCTCAATCCTCAATCCTCGCATGACCATCCTCTTGGTTTTGCGCTCGCGCAGTTGGCGGGTATCTACATCCTTGCGCAGAACGAGCAAGGCTTGATTGTGGTGGATATGCACGCAGCCCACGAGCGCATCGTTTATGAAAAACTCAAGACGGCCATGGATGATGAGCGCATCGCAACGCAGCCGTTGCTCATTCCCGTTACTTTTCATTCGGACAAGATCGATGTGGCGACGGTGGAAGCAGAGCAGGCTGCGTTGGTGAAATTAGGCTTTGATATCGCCCCGATATCGCCGACCATACTGGCAATCCGCGCCATGCCGGTGTTGCTAAAACAGGCGCATGCAGAGGCCGCCGCGCGTGAGGTTTTACATGAATTACGTGAGTTTGGTGCCAGTCGTATGATGACCGAACGCCGCAATGAGTTGCTGGCCTCTTTGGCTTGTCACGGGGCGGTTCGCGCCAACCGGATGCTGACAATCCCTGAGATGAACGCCTTGCTGCGCGAGATGGAACAAACTGAACGCTCAGGACAGTGCAATCACGGCCGCCCGACCTGGTTTGCACTTTCCATGAACGAATTGGATAAGATGTTCATGAGGGGGCAGTGAGCACGCTCGATGCAGGTGAAATAAGTCACTTCAACTTCCACGACTAGCAAATGTTTTGGTGACTGACGACTTGCCGGCAGCAATTTTAACCTGCTGATGCTCCGCTATCGAGACATAGGGTGCGATCTCGACGGACAGTGATATGGCGCAGGTAATTCAGTTGAACGGCACTCTGCAAACAGCAAAACACAGATGGAACTCTTTTAAGGTTCGCTTGCCTCATTGAGCCGATAGCGTAATTTTTAACCAGTCTGCTTGTAACTTCTCTAAGTGTGTATTAAAAATGTCAGAATCTAATGATTTGTCCCAACACATCTTACCAACCTCTGCTCAATTGGTCGGTGTGTGTATGACCGTAATTTCCCTGATCAAGGTGATGCATCTAGGTCATGCTGGATCGCTGCTGGATAAGTTGTTGGCGATTGATGCGCTTTTGTTTACGATCAGCGCGGCCCTTTCTTACGCATCCATGCGTGGCGTAAAATCGTCCAATTTTGAAAAATACGCAGACCAGTGTTTCATGCTGGGACTGTTGGAATTGGGTATTTGTGCCGTCCTGTTGTCGTTTGAAATAATTTAGGCAAGAAGATGATGCTTAGTCACCTTTTTCTTTCAAAATCAAGACTGAGCTGTTTGGTCAGGAAACTACTTAAAAGCGCTTGGATATTACTCATCGCCTTGAGTTTTGCCAGTGGTGGTTTTGCATCGACCTTTTTCTTTCCTGGCGCTAAGCCCACTTACATATCAGATGACGTACCCAAATGGTTGCATGACGGTCACGGTCAGGATGGTTACTTAACGATCATGTCTGAGGTGATACCCACAAGTAGTTGCGTGCCTTTGTCCAATCACAATTTCTGGGGCGGTGAAAAAACGCAACTGGTGCTGTCGATCACAACAAATGGTTTTAAAAGCAAGCTCGATAACAGCGAAATTCCCATTGCAGCCTTCGATGGTCGCGACAACGGTTCCGAATGTGCATCTTTGAGTACCCTGCCTATCTATGTGGTTCCACTTGCTCTGCTCGGAACGTTTTCTACATTCAATCCAGGCGAATTATCTTTAATTCTGAATGTTAAAAGTTCGAGTGATTCGAATCAGGATTTCATCGGATCGGCAAAGCTATTGTTGGGTGCCGCCGCGATGGTGGTATCCGGTGGAACAGCCACGGCCATTGGCGGAATTGCAGCAACGGTTGGCAATCCCGTTTTGTCCGAGGCACAAACCAGAACCAACACGTTGATGCAGGGGATGGTAAACGCAAAAACGCAGCTTTCATTAACCTGGCCCAAGCTTCGTAATGGTATTCGCACGATTGAAATCCCGGTTTACAGAGCCGAGAGTAGCTTGGGTAGTACAGCCGAAAAACGGATTCAGCAATTGCAGACAGAAAATAAGACTGAGAAAACCGTTTTATTCACCGTCAGACTTTCGTTAAGTTATACCAGTTCATTATTTGATCCTGCTTCATCCGGGGTAGGGGAGCTGCCGAACCCGGATAATATTTCCATTGCCAATGTATTGAATTATCAGATGACGAACAGTCAATATAATTTTTTACAGATACTCAATGACGCCTCGCCCAGCCTGCTGCAAGCGGTTGCCATCGCCCAAGGACATGACCTGACTAATGCTTGCAGTATTGGATTAGGGAAATTGAAAAAGATCGGTCTGAGCAATATGGACATTGCGATCGTCATGAAATCATTCATTGACGAAGCGAAAGGGAGCGCAGCTTGGTATAGCCATCCGTTGATGGTGCAAAATTGTTTTGCCCAAGTGCCCGGTGTGCAAACTTTGCTTGAGAAAATATACGGAACTTCCAGTCCGAAATTTGTTATCGGTGATGTACAGGATGGGATGGGAAAATCTTATCTAGGCTGGCGGGATTTAGTGGGCCCCGCACTATCAAATTTTAGAAAAGCGCTGATTACTCGAGAAAATCGTATGGAGGCATTGCTTGATTTTAATGCAGGGCGCGATATTCAAGTTTCATTTTCACCGGAAATTCAAGCATGGCAAGGGTCATCCAGCAGCGATCCATCCGGGACGGCGCGATACCCGGGTATCGAAAAGTTGGCGAATAAGGATATAAAAACCATAGGTTGTTTTATCTACAAGGAGCCTGATAATTTGAGCGCCAACAGTCCCGGCGCCTATTTTATTCTGGAAGATTCGAGCGACAAGTTTTGGCTGACTGGCGTTAAATTACGCCCCGATAGTAGCGGTAAAATTTCCAGCGTCAATGTCGCGGAATTAACCGCTGACTGGCAAAAATATTTCGCATCGTATAGTTATCCGGGGGGTGATTGTGCGGGTATTCTGGCTAGAATTAACAGTCGTGCTTCGCTCAATTTGGGCAGCGCGACGAGTAATAGTGTGGTTGAACATAAACAGTAACTCTCACGGCGCGCTGGCAGGATTATCTTTTGAATATCTGTCGGTAACGAAACACTAGGCCACTCCCTTCCTGTCGTCCATACACACTCACCGTTCCGCCCAAACGGTTTGCGGCTTCTCTTGCAATCGCCAGGCCAAGTCCGCTACCTTCTTCTGACGTGCCCGGTATCCGGTAAAACGGATCGAATACGCGTTCGCGTTCCGGGACGGGAATACCGGAGCCGTTATCAACGACTTCAATGACGGCTTCATCATTGTCAGACAGGAGTCGCAGCGTGACTTCGCCACCTTCAGGCGTGAACTTCATGGCATTTTCCAGCGCATTTCTGAGTATCAGCCGCAACACATCGGGTTCAGTACGCAAGGAAAGCAGCGCGACTTCATCCAGCCCCAGATCGATGTGACGGGCTTCAGCCAGCGGCAGATATTCGGCGATCAGTTCGCGCGCCATTACCGGGACGTTCACCATTGATGCACCCTCTAATCCGGCTTGCGTTCCGGCAAGACTTAGCAACTGTTCGGTCAATTGTCGCGCGCGCTCGATGCCATCACGCAGGGGAGGCACGCGTTCGCGCATGACGTCCAGCGTATCCCCGTGCATCAGGTTCTGTGCCTGAATGGACAGTGCGGTAAGCGGGCTACGCAATTCATGTGCGGCATCGGCAATGAAACGTCTTTGTTGGCCCATCAACTGATTGATTCTTTCCAGTAACCGATTGATGGCGTGAACGAAAGGGATGATTTCCTGTGGCAGATCATCGCTTTGCAACTGGTTCGGGTGATGTGCCGACTGTTCGTCTAAACGACGGGCCAGACTGGCGATCGGTGTGAGTTGACTGCGCACGATGCGTACAATCAGCCATATCAGCATGGGCATCAGCAGCAGTAAAGGAATCAGGATGCGCAACGCGCTGTTGAGGGCGATTTCATCGCGCGCTTCGGTGGGCTGTACCACGATCGTGCGCATCAGTCCGCCTCGCACAAAGACACGCATCTGCGCATCTCCTGCGTTAAGTGTATGCAGGCCGGGTGGCAAATCGCGTTTGAGCCAGGCGGGTACCGTATCGCCGGGTAATTGAAATATCGTGATGCGGGATTCCGTGTCAGCAATCCCGTCATTCTTCAAGTCCGGCTGTTGCGAACCGGGTGTAACGGCACTGTTTGCACGGGAAAGTTGTGCGATCTGTCGCAACATGTCGTCCTGAAATTCTGTCGCCTCCGAATAGGCCAGACGAAATGAGACCGCAGCGGCCACCAGTCCTGCGAGTAAAACAGCACTTCCCAGTACCAGTGAAAGATGCCGCTGTAGCGAACGTTTTATAGCGATTTTTCCACCCTCCATCCCGCCCCGCGTACATTCTTGATCGTATCTGCACCGAGTTTTTTTCGTATGCCGTGAATCAGAAAATCCACCGCATTGCTTTCTACTTCCTCATTCCAGCCATAAATACGCGCTTCCAATTCTGCCCGGGCGAGGATCGCACCGGGGCGCAGCAGTAGCGCATGTAACAGGGCGAACTCGCGGGCACTCAGCGTCACCAGCGTGTCACCGCATTGTGCTTGATGGCTTGCCGGGTCGAGTGTCACACGCCCGTTACTGAGCAGCGGCGCGGCCTGTCCGCCTTGACGACGGATGACCGCACGCAGCCGTGCCAGCAACTCATTGACGTTGAAAGGTTTGAGCAAATAATCATCCGCGCCGAAGTCTAAGCCTTTGATACGATCTTCCACACCATCCCGTGCGGTGATGACGATAACCGGTACCTTATTGCCGCCCAGGCGCAGGCGGCGCAGTACTTCCAATCCGTCGCGACCGGGCAAACCCAGATCAAGCAATACACACTGGTGTTCACCCTGTCCCAGTACCTGACTGGCCGTTACACCATCCTTGACCCAATCTACGCTATAGGCGGCATCCTTAAGCGCGACCGATACCGCAGCACCGATCATCGTATCATCTTCAATCAGTAATATCCGCATCGTATTAACTCTCTTTAATGGGCTTTTTTAGCGGCCCGGTGCTCGAAGATCAGGATGCAGGCGACAATTAATATCAGCAGTACTGCCGACGCCGTGTAACGGCTTAAAGCCAGCCCGCCAGCATTAATCGGTTTGTCCAGAAAATCGCCAACCACTGCACCCAGCGGGCGGGTAAGAATGAAGGCCGCCCAGAACAGTATTGTGTGCGATATTTTTGTCCAGTAGTACGCTGCGACAACGAGTAACAGCAGCGTACTAAATACGATTGCGCTACCCTCATAGCCTAGACCTGCTGTATCCGCTGTCCAATCACCCAGTGCAGTGCCTAGTGTCTGGGAAAACATGATGGTCGTCCAATAAAATATTTCAGCCTTGGGAGAGCTGACCGTATCAACCGATATTGAGCCTAATGTCCGGTACCAGAGGGCGAGTGAGGCCATCAACAATATCAACAACAGCGATGAACCGCCGGCATAGCCGATACCCAGTGAGCGGTCTGCATAATCTGCCAGGGTGGTGCCGACCGTAGTCGTTGCGATAATGGTCGTCCAGTACATAAACGGGTGAAAGCCCTTAGCCTTGATCTGGGCCGTCACTGCGATAATAAAAATCGCGGAAAAAATTCCCGTGCCGACCAGATAGCCCAGATGCATCGACATGGAAACAGCATCGCCTCCCGTTTCACCCAGCGTTGTGGCAAAGATTTTGATGAGCCAGAAGAGAAAAGTCACTTCCGGCACTTTGCTCAACGCATTCTTAACGTGAAACTCGCGTAGCGATTCGTTTGCCCTTTCCCCCGCATGCGGGGGAAAGTTGAAAAGAGGGAAACGGGCATGGCGAGTTTCATTATCAGGGGTGGCATTCTTGTCCTGCCCGTTAGTCGTATCGTTCATGCTCATTCCTCTATTTGCTTACGCGTGACGGTCATATAAATCACCAGACCTACGATGCCGATCAGAAAGATGGCATTCGTGACGGCAGCCCCTAAACCGATTCCGCCATTCGTATTCGGCTGCATCAGGTAATCGCCTAAAGATGCACCCAGCGGACGAGTCAAAATATAGGCAATCCAGAACGCCCCGATGGCATTCACCTTGAAGCCGTAATAGCTTAGTGTGACGAACCCTATCATTCCGGCAAACATCACGGCAGAGTTCGCATAGCCCAACTTCAATCCTTCTGCCGCCAGATCACCGGCCGCTGTCCCCAGCGCAAAGGTGAATAAAATCGCCGCCCAATAGAACAGTTCGCGCTTTGTCGTGAATATGGAATGGATAGAGAGCGTCTTTTCGCTGCGGTACCACGTTGCAAAAGTAACAGCGAGCGCCAGACTGAATACGATGGTGGTGGTTTCCAACGCAACACCGAAATTATCTACGAGATTATCGGTGATTAATGTACCGACGGTGCTGATCAGTACCACCACGACCCAATATAACCACGGCACATAGCTCTTTCTGCGCAGTTGCATAACCAGGAAAACAGCCAGCAGAACGCTGGTCACGATAGACGTAGCCGTCAAGCCGAACTGCAAATCAAAGTTCAGAAAGTCAGCAGCGGTCTCACCGACCGTGGTGCACATGATTTTGATAACCCAGAAGTAGAGTGTGACTTCCGGAACCTTGTTCAGTATTTGTATTGCGCCTTGGCGCGCAGGGGTGTTCATTTGGATATTCTCCCGAAATTTTTCAGACAGATAGGGTCTGGTTGTGAAAAGCAGGTTTAGCAGCGCTGCTCCGATATTGGCGTATTCGCACAGTGGTCAAGATAGCAGCCAAGAATTAGCGCAGCCTTAGCAAGGCAGGAGACTAAACGGGATGAAGTTATTTGCCTTTTAATCAATGGTTCACAACCATGGCTAGTGTGTCATTGTAGGGGGTATTTTGGCCGCGATAGCATGTAATGGCTGCTTATTACACGCCACGAATAACGGGGTTTTCTCGCCGCCTACCGATAGCGGTTAGATATATTCACGACCGGCCGCGTCATCATTGATAATGGGCATCAAGCGCGCCAGATCGGTGTTTTGATTCGTCTGGCCCCCATTTTTTATGCCAGCTCTGTCTTAACGAGAGCCGTGAGCAGTCCTTTATTCAGCGCTACCCTAACCGCTCAAGATACAATACATTCTTTTGCAAAAACCTTTGGTGTTTTTTTGACTGTTAGCAAATACGCCATCACGTTGTGCAGGTTAAAATTCGCCCTTATTTCCATCACATTTCTGCCGAGTTTCATGGCTAGATACACGATACATGATTAATAACTCGCCCTCCATCTTACGAATTGCCTTCGCCAGCTTTATTGGTACGGCGATAGAATTTTACGACTTCTATATCTATGGCCTGGCCGTGGCGATGGTGATCGGCCCGTTGTTCTTTCCAGCCAGCGACCCTGCGACACAGTCTCTCAATGCGTTTCTGACTTTCGGTATCGCTTTTATTGCCCGACCTATCGGCGCCGTAGTCTTCGGGCATTTCGGTGATCGTGTAGGTAGAAAGTCAACCCTGGTAATTTCTTTGCTGGTGATGGGGACTTCCACTACGCTGATCGGTTTTCTGCCGGGTTATGCGTTAATCGGTTGGGGCGCACCTGTGCTGCTCTGCCTGTTGCGGTTCGGCCAGGGGATCGGTTTAGGAGGCGAGTGGGGTGGGGCCGCGTTGCTGGCTGCCGAATATGCGCCCAAAGGCCGGCGCGGTTGGTTTGGTATGTTCCCGCAACTGGGGCCACCGGTAGGTTTTTTATTGGCCGTTGGAAGTTTCTTGTTACTCTCCACGGTGTTAGATGATGTGCAGTTTCGAGCTTGGGGTTGGCGCATCCCCTTTTTGGCGAGCGCCGTATTGGTCGTCATTGGTCTATACGTCCGGTTAAAACTCGCCGAAACGCCCGTTTTTGCCAAGTCGCTGGCATCGCATCGTCCTGTAAGATTGCCGGTGGCTGAGTTATTTCGATCTCATGCTCAGGCATTGCTGCTCGGTGCGCTGGTGATGGTGGTGTGTTACGCACTATTTTATATTTCTACTGTATTTTCATTGAGTTATGGAACAACGAAGCTCGGTATTCCACGTCCGCAGTTTTTGGGGATGCTTTGCGTAGCGGTGATTTTTATGGCAGCGGCGACGCCGCTTTCCGCTTTGGCAGGGGATCGTTACGGTCGTCGTCCGGTGTTGATCGTGGCAGGCATTGCCGCATTCATGTCCGGTTTTTTGCTCAGCCCCATGCTCTCTAGTGGTTCTACGGTGCAAATTACCGCCTTCTTGTGCCTGGAATTGTTTCTGATGGGGGCGACTTTTGCACCGATGGGGGCGTTGTTGCCTGAATTGTTTCCAACTGCTGTGCGTTATACCGGGGCGGGGGCGTCCTATAATCTGGGCGGAATCTTAGGCGCTTCGCTCGCGCCCTACATCGCGCAACAATTGGTGCTTCATGGTGGATTATCCTGGGTGGGCGGCTATATTTCGGTTGCTGCTGCCATCAGCGTACTGGCCGCGTTCGCCATCAAAGAAACGCGCGACAAGGAACTGACATGAAACCGCAAGCAACCGTGAACCATCGCTCAAAACAACGAGCGCAAAGCGCGAATATGTTTTTAGGCGAAGACCCTTGTGGTCTCAATCCTCAATCCTCACATCTGCCGCACGCTATCTTTCTGATGGGCCCGACCGCCAGCGGCAAGACGGGGGTTGCGGTGGAACTGATGCAGACATTACCGGTAGAAATTATCAGTGTGGATTCGGCGCTGGTCTATCGCGACATGAATGTCGGGACGGCTAAACCCGATGCGGCGATGCTGGCACAAGCGCCGCACCATCTCATCGATATCATCGATCCAACGGAGGCCTATTCTGCGGCGGCATTCCGCACTGATGCCTTGCGGTTAATGGGGGAGATCACCGCGCGCGGCAATATCCCGTTGCTGGTGGGTGGCACGATGCTGTATTTCAAGGCCTTGCGTGAAGGACTGAGTCAGTTGCCGGTGGCCGATCCCGTGGTGCGCGCCGAGCTGGATGTGGTCATCGCCGAACACGGCATTACCTACCTGCACCAGCAACTGGCTATGGTGGACGCAGAAACAGCGGCGCGTTTGTCTCCTAACGACACTCAGCGTATACAACGCGCAATGGAGATATATCAACTCACAGGTCAGAGTATGTCCGAACTGTTCAAGCTTCAGACAGAAAATGCGGTGCTACCCTACCAGATAACTTCGATTGCGCTGACGCCTTCTGATCGCAGTGTGCTGCATCAGCGCATCGCGATGCGTTTTGAACAAATGCTGGTCGATGGTTTACTCGATGAGTTAAGCGATTTACGCAATAAATACGATTTAAATCCTGAGCTACCTTCCATGCGCTGCGTGGGTTACCGGCAGGCATGGCAATATCAGGAGGGGAAAATTACCATGCCTGAGTTTGTCGAGACGGGCATCATTGCAACCCGTCAACTTGCCAAGCGCCAACTGACCTGGCTGCGCTCCATGCCTGAAAACATTGAAATTAACTGCTTGTCACCGGACTTGCTCCCGCAGGTACGGAGTGTGTTGGCTCAAGACGGGATTCGAGCAGTGGAACACGGCGATTGAGGCGCGAGTCAGATACGTTGCAGAGATTTCCTCAATCCTTATTCCTTGATACTTGACTCTTGATTCTGAAAGATTTTTATATGGCTGAAATGAAAGCACCGGCAATACGCGAATTCCACTTCACCGCGCAGGATTTTCAGCGTGTGCGCAAGATGATCTATGATCATGCCGGTATTTCTCTCAATGATAGTAAGCAGGAATTAGTTTACAGTCGCTTGTCGCGTCGTCTTCGCGCGACGGGGGTCGGCAGTTTTAGTGAGTATTTGAAACTGCTGGAACAAAATGATGAGCAGGAGTGGGAAGCATTTGCCAATTCGCTGACCACGAATCTGACGTCTTTTTTTCGTGAACATCATCACTTTCCGCTGCTGGCTGATCAAATTAAAAGAATTGGCCATGCTCGCCCTATCGTGTTGTGGTGTTCAGCCTGTTCGACCGGCGAAGAGGCTTATTCCATGGCGATGACGGCGATGGATGCGTTCAATAGTTTTACGCCGCCGGTGAAGATAATTGCTACCGATCTGGATACGAACGTGCTTGATACAGCCAGGCGCGGGGTATATTCCATGGATCGCGTTGAGAAGCTGGATGAGGCGTTGATTAATCGCTTTTTTTTAAAGAGTACGGGCGCGCAAGCCGGTTTTGTCAAAGTCAGGCCTGAATTGCAAAATATGATTACCTTTCGTAAGCTCAATCTGCAGGATTCAACTTGGCTGATACGTGACAAGGTGGATGCTATATTTTGTCGTAACGTTATGATTTATTTTGATAAAGATACGCAATTGGCGATATTAAAGAAAATGGCTCCAGTGTTGCGCAGCGATGGTTTATTGTATGCGGGGCACTCGGAAAGCTTTTACCATGCCGATGCCTACTTTAAATTGCGCAGCAAGACGGTGTATGAGCTCTCGGCGAAAATGAAAGCGACTCAGGCGGCAGGATCCTAACGAAAACTTTTTACCCGGTAAATATTTTGTTACCGGCTTGAGGATGATTCGATGATTTTTAAGTCACTGCTCATTAAACAAAATAAATTTTGTGTAGCGTGTGAATAAGAGGTAATTTAATCCGCTGTTCCGCAAAACGATAGTAAGCGGAGGGCGGTATGTTGGTATTCTATGTAAATCTGACGCCAGCCTCACGGGTTTTATGGGGAAATTAAATGTTAAAAACATCTGAAGCATCGCTGGATCCGGAAAATTGGCAGGATTTCCGGCAACAAGGTCATCGCATGCTAGATGATATGCTTGATTATATTGAGAATTTACGCGAGCGTCCGGTTTGGCAACCTATACCGCCAGCAGCGCGGGCTGTTTTTGCTGCGCCTCTACCTAAGCAGTCCGGGGATTTGCGTGAGGCGCATCAGACTTTCATGCAGGATGTACTACCTTATGCGATCGGTAATTCACATCCCGGATTTATGGGTTGGGTACATGGCGGTGGCAATCCGGTCGGCATGCTTGCTGAAATGCTCTCAGCCGGACTGAATGCGAATCTGGGCGGGCGTGAGCAGATCCCTGTCGAAGTCGAACGTCAGTTGTTGCGCTGGGTCCGCGAATTGTTCGATTTTCCCGAGACTGCGACGGGTTTATTTGTCACGGGAACTTCTATGGCCAATCTGATCAGCGTGCTGGTCGCGCGCACTGCCGCGCAAGGTTGTGAAGTGCGCGAACAAGGTTTGCCAGATGGCCATCGTTTGACCGCATATACGTCGGTGAGCGCGCATGTCAGCGTGGCGCAGGCCTTGGATATGGCCGGTATAGGCACGAATGCGCTGCGTAAGATTAGTTTGAATGTTCAGTTTCAAATGGATGTGGCGGATCTAGAGCGAAAAATTGCCGAGGATAAGGTGGCGGGGATGACGCCGTTCATGATCGCGGCGACAGCCGGAACGGTAGACGTGGGCGCGATTGATCCCTTACAGGCCATCGCGGACATCGCAAAGCGAGAGGGCATCTGGTTTCATGTCGACGGGGCTTTCGGTGCATTAGGGATGTTGGCCGGTGATATTGCGCCACGCCTGTCGGGTATTGAACGCGCCGATTCCATCGCTTTTGACTTCCATAAATGGGGGCAGGTGCCCTATGACGCCGGATTCGTGCTGGTGCGTGATGGAGAGTTGCATCACAATACTTTCGCCTCGCCGGTGGCCTATCTAAAACGCGAAACGCGCGGCATGGCGGCGGGCTCCCCCTGGCCCTGTGATTTTGGTCCTGATTTATCGAGGAGTTTCAGGGCGTTGAAGACTTGGTTTACCTTGCAGGTGTACGGATCCGAAAAGTTGGGCTCGGTGATTTCCAATACTTGTGCGCTGGCGCAGTATTTGCGGCAACGCGTGGAGGATAGTCACGAGTTGGAATTGTTAGCTCCTGTGGCCTTGAATATCGTGTGTTTCCGTTATCGCAGCGAAGAGCCTGATCGTGTCAATGCGGACATCGTGATCGCGCTGCAGGAGTCGGGCATCGTAGCCCCCTCGAGTACCACGATCAACGGGCACTTTGCGATACGCGCCGCCATCGTCAATCACCGCACAGAAATCCGTGATATTGATGCGCTGATCGAGGCAACGTTGTTGTTCGGTGATAAAATAACCAATAAAATCAATATGTAATGAAGTGTAGCGTTGATTTCCTCGTGTATTTTTGGGTGAGAGTCAATTAGTCGAATAGCTGCTATTCGCTATTGCTTGCGCTCAAATTCGCTCAATGACGTTTCCAGTTTCCATTGAAGCTCTGCGCGGGGATTTTGCTGCAAATAGCGTCGGCATGCGAGTGCAGGTCTGTTACTGACACCCCGTAGGCTGACTTTTCTCAGGTCAGCTGAACATGCGTTGACTGCCCTCCGTCGCTCGAAGTCCAGCCACAATGGTGCGCCCTCAAGGAATGCATACTGCAAACTGTTTCGGGCCATTGCTTTTAACTGGCGGTAGCTCAGGTGTTGCTCCTCAACAGCTTTGAAGTATTCCTGTGTCATTTCCGAACGGGAAACTCCTTCATCATCCGTGGCAAGCGCGATTGGAACGCCCTGTTTGAGATATGTTGCTAAAGGATGTTGACCGCCGCGTACATTCAAAATCCCGTCGTTGCTGGTCAAGCAGATTTCCACCATAATTTTGTCGTGTGCCATTCTTTGCAATAGTGCCGGTGCATTTTCTTCCTGCATGATCGCCACTCCGTGGCCGATGCGTTCTGCATGTCCGATGGCAATCGAGTCGCGGATATGAAAGCGCAGTCCTTCCGGTGGTACCAGACCTGGTGTCAACTCACCCGCGTGGAGCGTGATGTGTACATTGGGGTAATATCGATGTAAATAATCGAGCATGCGCATATGCGAGGAAAAATCCTGCATCGGCACGAGCGCGTCCTCCGGCATGACCAGATTTAATCCCACCACCCTGGTGTCGATGCTGGCCAGTTCAAAGCCGAGTAGCATTTGTGCAAACACGGTGTCTGTCGGTAAGCCTCGTAGGACCTGATATAAATAACGTACCGTTACCGTGCAACCGGGATCGGGCAATGCCGTGTCGCAGTGCTGAATTTCACGGCGTTTAGTCTCGCTGTCCGTCAACTTCAGCATAGCAACCTTAACGGCTTCGGCCAGTCCGTTTTGTTCAATTGTTCTGTGCATTTGCGCAAAATCCGCTAAACGGACAGCGCTAGTTGCGGCTCTGGCAATTTCTGGAAAGGCGGGTGTGAGCATCAGTTCAAGATAACTGACATGTCCTGCCGCCGCACGTGAGGTGACTTCGGCCAGCATGTCGCCAGTCCGGTGATGGCCGGCAAGGTCGAATTTATCGAAACTGTCAAAGAAATGGTCGTGTCCGCTCTGTCCTGATACGGCGAGATTACGCATTGACCATGCGTCCACCATTTTTCGGTACAGCAGTGGATCGTGTTGGGCTACCGAAACAGCAATGTGTGCCTCATTGCATGGCGGTGGCATGAGGCTTAATGTCTTGTCATCTACGCACAAGCCATCATCGCTGGCCCAGCCTATCATCGATTCAGCATAGATGGCACCGGAGAGGTGGTTGTGCAAATCACCCCCCTTAGGCATCTCCTTGAGAAAATTCCAGAGTTCGGGGGGGTGCGACTGAACGGATAGAAAATGCCTGACTGTGCGCGCTTCTGCCTGTTTATCCGATAGTGACGCGCTGTGCGCAGGAAAAATCAAGGCGATCGCCAACGCGAGGCCGAGCAACATAGGAATTTTCAGTGGATTTGACAAGGCAACTCCCGGAGATTTTATGTGGGAATTATAGTGCTAAGCGTGAAGGAAGGTGCGTGATGTGTGCTCCGTCCGCGATTTTCCCACGGTGATCGTGTTGATACAAAAAACTCCGCAGCAATACCTGGCTTAGGCGAGGCATCAGTGCGGAGTGACGGGCAGAAAAAAGGCTTATTTGAGTTTTTCTATACCTAGCATCTTGAGGATACTTTTTTCGTAAAACGGTTCTGAACTGCCTTTTTTCATCTTGCGGATGAAGTATTTCTCGAAGGCAATCTTGGCGACATGCACCCACTTACCTTCGGCAAACCAGTTCACGTTGCGTGGTGGAATTTGCGGCATGGCGACGAACACCACACCGGTTTCACCCAGATCTGCCAGACAAACGGCATTCCATGTTGCTTCCTGAGTGGCAGGTTCTCCCTTGATCTCGGAGCTGATGTTGTGCACCGTGGCCGTGACCATGGATTCGATCATGTAACCAGTCTTAGGTGTGCCGGTCGGAACGGGCGTGACTTCAACAGGCGGAATCGCGATACATACACCGACAGCGAAGATGTTTTTGTATTTTGGATTGCGCTGATTTTTGTCTACGATGACAAAACCGCGCGCTTGAACTAGACCTTCGATACCGAATACCGCGTCGACGCCCTTGAAAGCCGGCAGCATCATGCTGTAGTTGAACGGAAGTTCGTGTTTCTTCTTTTCAACGCCCATGTCGTCGTGTTCAGTGACGAACATTTTGCCGGCTTCGACTTTGGTGACCTTGGCATTGCAAATCCACTTGATACCCTTGTCGCGAAACGTGGATTCCAGGATGCCCTTAGAGTCGCCCACGCCGCCCAGACCTAGATGGCCGATATAGGGTTCGGAAGTGACAAAAGTCATCGGTACTTTGGAGCGAATTTTGCGACGGCGAAGATCCGTTTCCATGATCATGGCATATTCATAGGCCGGGCCAAAGCAAGATGCGCCTTGTACAGCACCGACCACAATAGGACCCGGGTCCTTGCAGAAGCCATCCCAGACTTCATGTGATTTCATCGCGTGATCCACGTGGCAAACGGAGTAAGTATGTCCGCCGTGAGGGCCTAGACCTTCTACTTCGTCAAAAGCCAGTTTAGGGCCGGTTGCGATGACCAGATAATCATATTCGACGAACTTGCCGTCGTTCAATTCAACACTATTTTTTTCGGGATGAACGCGTTTAACGCCCGTCGAGATAAAATGGATACCCTTGCGTTCCAGGTAGGGACGTGCTGCGAATTCAATGTCCTTGCGTTCACGCCACTTCACACCTATCCAGGGATTTGATGGCACAAAATGAAAATTTTCGCCGTTTGAGATGACAGTTACCTTGTCGCCGCTACCGATCTTTTCCTGCATTTCGTATGCGGTCGGCATGCCGCCGATGCCCGCACCCATAATCACAATATGTGCCATGCTTTTTCTCCCTGGTTAATTGAATAAATTACTACACCTTTTTTACTTTTTACAACGAGCTGCGTCTATACGCGATGACAGCTTAAGAGCGAGGCGAGTTATCTTCGTTTTGAGGGGCATTTTGCTCGACGAATAACACCGCAGCCTTGACTCTGGAAGATAAATTCAGTTTGTTTAAAATATGACGCACATGCTGTTTAACGGTATCGTAACTGATCTTCAACGTCAGTGCGATCGCCTTATTGCTCTCACCGCGCGATAAGAGTTGTAGTATTTCCCGTTCGCGATCGGTGAGCGATTTGATGGCGTTCTTGGGATCATTGATATTTTGATCGCCGCGCAACATATTGATCATTTTCATGGTCATGGTAGGGGCTACCACCAATTCGCCGGCTGCGATACGGCGGATGGCGTCCACCACTTCATCGGGTGCCATATCCTTGAGCAAGTAGCCGCGTGCGCCGGCACGTATCGCGTTGCCCATATCCACTTCCGAGTCGCTCATGGTGAGTATCACCACAGGGGTGACAAACCCTTCCTTGCGGATCTGTTCCAGCATAATCAGCCCGTCCATCGGCTTCATACGTAAATCCATGACCAGCAAGTCGGGTAACTCCAGCAGCAGAACACGTAATTCTTCAATACAGCCTGTGGCGCCCAATACAGTGAATCCATAGCCATGTGAGAGCAGTTCGCTTAATCCTCGGCGACACAGATTCTGATCGTCGACCAGTACTACCCTCAGGTTTTTAGTCATTTGTTTCTCTCCAGTCGGATAGTGGTTCAGGAAAAAATAGTTGTACGCGGGTGCCGCAGCCCTGCGAACTACCCATTTTTATTTCTCCCCCGATACGCTGCGCACGCTCGCGCATGATCATCATACCGTAGTGTCCTTCTACCGGGGCGAAAGTGACGCCCCCGCTGCCATTATCTTCGATGGTAAAGATGTAATAACCGGAAATATAATCAATCAACAGACGTGCGTGTGTTGCCCCGGAATGTTTGCCGATGTTGGTGAGCGCTTCGCTGACGATGCAATAAACTTCGATTTCATGTTCAAGCGGCAATTCAAGATCGACTACCCGATTGGTGTACTCAAGGTCGATGTCATGGCGTTCGTAGAATTGCTCTGTCAGGGTTTGCAGTGAGGACAGTAAGCCGGCAGGATCAATCTCACAGCGAAAGTCTCTGATCAGTTCTCTGGCCGTTTTTTGACAGTGTGCGAGTCCTTCTTCGATATCCTGCGCATAGCCGGTTGCCATGACTTTATTCTCAGTGCGTATCGCTTCAGACAGCAAGCTGGTTCTCATTCGGGTGTAGGCTAAGGTCTGAGCGAGCGAGTCGTGGATGTCGTTGGCGATCGCCTGACGGGCCGCCATCCGATCAGCCCGTTTGAATTCGCGGTTGGCCTTGATATGTTCGATACAGGTGCTGAGCATTTTGGCGAATGCCAGAACCGTGGTCGATGCGCGCTGCGAGTGTTCTTGTGAGGAGTTAAAAAACAGCGTGATAATACCTATCGGGTTGCTTAGCGGGGCGCGGCTTTCCAGCGGTATGGTAATGGCGGATTTGAATTCACAATCCGGATGGAAACAGTTCGAACGGGTAGTACAGATGGACAGGTCGCTGGAAAAAATTTCTTGTGCAATGCCGGCTTTGCCTCGAGCCTCACAATCAAATTCAATCAGGTGTTCAGATTCAGGTAGCTCTTCGGGCATGCCGTAAGAACTGATGGTGTGCAAGGTGGGGCTGTTCAACGGTTGTATACGAATAACCCCCGCACTGGCACCCACTGTTTCAACGATGGTTTCCAAAAATTCGTCTAGCAGAGGGCCAAGATTGTTGGCGCGCGAGACAACGGCAGAGGAATCTCCTGCCATTTTTTTTGGATTTTTTTCAGGTGGAATGAAGTCAACGTCATTGATCCACCTAAAACTGATACCCATACAATTCGATTTGGCACATTTATTTTTCATGAATTCATCATGTTAGGAGTGGTACTTAAATTAATCCTCGGGTTCATTTAACGAGTAGAAGTAAATGATTTAAATAGTGTACTACGATGATACTTAATTAAAGCACAGACCATGGTCGCACGAAAATATCTTTCGGATTATTTTCATCCCCCCCGATGTGGTTATAGACATGAATATCCCTGATTCGGCCTAATGCACACTGAATTCGGTGAGCTACCTAATGGATGTTGTCTGACACGAAAGCATTATGAAAATTTGTATTGTTTCTGATAGTCATGATCGTGCTGAGCCCTTGGCGGCGGCCATAGGAAAAGCACATTTAGCTGGCGCAGAGGCGGTGATTCATTGCGGCGACCTGATCGGCGCCAATACACTGCGTACTTCGCTGAATCTGGGCATTCCTTTGCATGTTTTGCATGGAAATAACATTGGCGATCAAATGGCTATGCAGCGTATGATGGCCAAATCCGGCGGGGTGTTGACCTATCACGGTCAGGATGCGGAACTTTCATTGGGCGGACGACGCATCTTCGCGACTCACTATCCTCACTACGGACGCGGTATGGCGTGTACTGGCGACTACGATCTGGTCTGCTGCGGCCACAGTCATGTCGCTGAAATCATCTGGCAAGACAATATCAAGGGAGGCAAGACGCCGCTGGTCAATCCGGGCTCGGTTTCCGGCATTGGTGCGCCTGGCATAAAGGAAGCATTTACCTGGATACTGGGTGATCTTGAGAACATGATTTTTGAAATTCATACGCAGGAGAACTGATATGAGGTTTGTTGATTATAATTTTCAACGGAGGTTCGAGTGACAGATTCAATTGCAACCAGCCAGACCATACTGGTCGTTGGCGGCGGTATCAGCGGCATGACGGCGGCGCTTGAGGCAGCAGAGTGCGGCAAACAGGTGATGCTCATCGAGCGCAATGCCACCTTAGGCGGGCGCACCTCGCTGCTCTATCGCTATTTTCCTAAAATGTGTCACCCAACCTGCGGACTGGAAATCAATCTGCGCCGTTTGAAGGGCAATCGCAACGTGCGCGTGATGACCATGACTCAGGTTGTCTCCGTCATCGGGTCGCGCGGCGATTACACGGTAACCTTGAAAGTCGCACCTCGCTATGTCAATGACCACTGCACCGGTTGCGGCGACTGCGCCAAGGCGGTTGAAGCCGAGATCGACAATCCTTACGAATACGGTCTTGCTAAGACAAAAGCGGCCTACTTACCTCATGCGATGGCTTATCCGCAGCGCTATGTAATTGATGCATCGATTATCAATACGCCGGATGGCGAAAAGGCCCTTGCTGCCTGCAAAGTGGGGGCGGTGGATCTGGCTATGCAGGAAGAGACTATCGTGGTTAAAGTCGGTACTGTCGTTTGGGCGACCGGCTGGAAGCCCTACGATGCGGCGAAAATACAGCCCTATGGTTACGACCGTTACGCCAATGTCATCACCAGTTTGGAATTTGAACGACTGGCCGATCCTAAGGGACCGACCGGCGGTAAACTCCTCAGACCATCCGATGGGCGTGAGGCAAAAAATATCGCGTTTATCCAGTGTGCCGGTTCTCGAGACGAGAATCATCTGCGTCACTGTTCGCGTATCTGCTGCATGGCCTCCCTCAAACAGACGCAATATGTGCGGGAAGCTTATGGCGATGCGGGTAAATCGACGGTGTATTACATCGATCTGCGTACCATAGACCGACTGGAAGATTTTTACGTTAAAGTTCAAAAGGATACAACGGTTAGTTTCGTCAAATCTAAGGTTGCGAAGATCGTCGAAGACAAGGATGCCAATCCGGTGTTGCACGGCGTAGACACGGAAGGGTATCACCGTTATGCGACAGCGCACGATCTGGTGGTGTTAGCCGTCGGCATGGAACCTGAAGCGAATGGCATTAAACTGCCGGACGATATGCTGCTCGACTCCTCGGGTTTTATTGAAGGCTCAAGGGATGAAGGGATGTTCGGTGCGGGGGCGGCAACCAGTCCGCTGGATGTGAATCGTTCTGTACAAAGTGCCACAGCGGCGGCACTCAGGGCAATCAAGGTGGTTTACAAAACGGCCACGGTGGAGGGTTAAGAGATGGCTGACAATAAATTTGCTGCATACATCTGTTCCGGTTGCGGTATCGGTGACAAACTCGATGTCGGTACGCTGGAAAAAATCGCCAAAAAAGAAGGTAAGATTCAGGATGTGAAGACGCATCCCTTTTTGTGTTCGGCTGAGGGCGTCCAGCTCATCAATGACGATATCGAAAAAGAGGGTGTCACTCATGTCTGTATCGCGGCCTGTTCGCGCCGTGCCAAGACTGAAGCCTTTCACTTTCCGACCGCAGTTATGTCCCGCGCCAATCTGCGCGAAGGCGTGCTGTGGGTGATCGCCGAGGGCGAGGCGCACGACGAAGTGCGTCAGGAGATGGCTGACGACTATGTGCGCATGGCGTGTGCAGAGCTCAAGAAAATGAAACTACCGGACGGCAACCCGAATCACGGTGGCAATAAGCGCATCCTCGTGGTGGGTGGCGGAATGTCTGGTATGACTTCGGCTCTGGAGGCAGCTGAAGCCGGCTATGAAGTTGTGATCGTGGAGAAACAGGCGCAGTTGGGTGGATGGGGCGCTAAACTCTGGAAACGTGTGCCGTTCAAGGCGCCGTATGCCGATCCGCAGAATACCGGTGTTGCCGAATTGGTTTCCCTAGTGAGTTCTCATCCTCGCATCACAGTTTATCTGGGCTCACATCTGGCAGAAACAGCCGGTGCGCCAGGGCGATTCAATATCAAGATTGCGCAGGAATCAGGCGCTGTCAGTGAAGAGGCCGTCGGTGCGATCGTACAGGCGACTGGATTTACTTCTTACGACATCGCTAAACTGCCTGAGTTGGGCGGCGGCAAAGCTAACGTGACCGATCAGGCAGGGTTGGAAGCCTTGGCGCAATCGGCCAACGGCGCTGCGATCAAACGCGCCGACGGCAAAGAAATTAAATCGGTGGTGTTTTTGCAGTGTGCGGGTCAGCGCGATGAGACAGGTGCCCATCTGCCATATTGTTCTGGACATTGCTGTGCGACCAGCATCAAGCAGGCGATGTACTTTAAGGATAACAATCCCGATATCAACACGGTGGTGATGTATCAGGATCTGCGCGTGCCGGGCATGGGTGAGGATTTTTACCGCAGCGCGCAGAACAAGGGCGTGACCTTCACCAAGGGACGTGCGACGGGTGTCGAGAGCACGGGGGCGACCTGTACGGTGAACTTCCGCGATCTGATCCTTGATGAAGATACTAGCGTAAGCGCTGATCTGGTCGTGCTGGCAACCGGTCAGGTGCCCAGTGCAGGGGTGGATCTGGAAGCCTGGAATCCGGTGGTGATGGCCGCCGATAATGGTTCTGAGGATGCTAAGCAAAAGAAGGCCGAGATGCAGAAGATCTCCATCCTCAACCTGAACTATCGTCAGGGACCGGATATGCCGCAGTTCAAGTATGGCTTCGCAGATTCGCATTTTATCTGCTTCCCTTACGAGACCCGTCGCACCGGCATCTATGCGGCAGGCCCGGTGCGCCGCCCTATGGATATGTTACAGGCAACGGAAGATGCGACCGGTGCGGCACTCAAAGCCATACAAGCGGTGGAAAATGCCAGTTTAGGGCGCGCCGCGCATCCCCGTTCGGGTGACTTGTCCTTCCCGACGGCGCGTCTGGAAGGCTGTACCCAATGCAAACGTTGTACGGTGGAATGTCCGTTCGGTGCGATCGATGAAGATGAACGGCGTTTTCCGAAGTTCAATGAGGAGCGTTGTCGTCGTTGCGGCACCTGTATGGGCGCGTGTCCGGTGCGTGTAATTTCCTTCGAGAATTATTCGGTGGATACGGTAGGCGCTCAGATCAAGTCGGTCGATATGCCGGATGAGTTTTCCGAGAAGCCGCGTATTTTGATTTTAGCTTGCGAGAACGATGCCTATCCTGCGCTAGATATGGCGGGACTGTCGCGTACTGTGTATTCAGCTTTCGTGCGGATTATCCCGGTGCGTTGTCTGGGTTCGGTGAATACCATCTGGATCACCGATGCGCTTAATGCCGGTTACGACGGTGTGATGATGATGGGCTGTAAGAAGGGCGATGATTATCAGTGCCACTTCGTCAAGGGCTCGGAGTTGGCGCACTATCGCATGAGCAAGATAGGCGATACGCTGAGTCAGTTGGGGCTGGAGCCTGAGCGCGTGGTCACGCATGAAGTGGCGATTACGGACAATGCGCGGGTCGCACAGTATATCAACGACTATGTGGCTCAGATCAACGAGATCGGTATGTCGCCCATGAAGGGGTTCGTATAACATGAAATTCGCCTGGCGACGCGTTTGCCCCATCATCCGCTTGCGGGAGAAGGTTGGGATGAGGGAAACGGGCAAGGCGGGTTCTATTCATAGGGGCGGCATTTTTGCCATGCCCGTTAGGAGCAGGTTATGAGCAATCAAAATCAACAAGCCGTTGCGCGTTACCAAAACAACTTTCTCAAGGAAGTTGAGGATCGCGTAGAGGACGGAGATTGGGTCAAGATGTGTATGCAGTGCGGCGTCTGCGCGGGTTCCTGCCCGCTGGGCGATGCCTGGGAGCACACGCCGCAAAAGATCTTCATGATGATACGAGCGGGTAAGCGCGAGGAAGTACTCAAATCCGACGCGATGTGGATGTGTACCTCGTGTTACAACTGCATCGTGCGTTGTCCGCGCAAGTTGCCGATCACTCACATCATGCACGGCCTGGCTAACTATGCGCACCGTATGAATTTGGCTCCCCAGAGGCAGCCGACCCGTGTGATCGCCAAAATTTTCTGGGACAATCTGGTCAAGACCGGGCGCGTCAACGAATTGAAATTCTCGCTGGCAATGTATTTCAAGGACGGTTTCTCTCAGGGTATCAAAAACGCCATGGCGATGCAGAGCGCAGGTCTCGGATTGATGAAAGCTAAACGATTGAATCCATTTGAAATTTTTGGCGGTCATAAGTGTAAAGACAGCAGCGGTATCAAGAAGATGATCGCCAAAGCGCGAGAGATCGAGGACCGTAAAAAAGGTTACACTCCCCTTTAGCCCGTGACGACAGAGAGATAAACATGGCCAAGAAAAATTATGCATTTTACCCCGGTTGTTCGTCCCAGAAGGGCGCTTCCGGTTCAAATTTTGCCACTTCCATCGGCGTGATGTGCGACAAGTTGGAGATACAGCTCAACGAGATTCCGGACTGGAATTGCTGTGGCGCTTCCATCGGTTACGGTGAGGGCGGCGAATTGCCGCGTCTGGCACTCAATGCCCGTAATCTGGCGCTGTCCGCCCAGCATCTTCCGGGACAGGACATGGTTTCCGGTTGTCCGGCCTGCTGGCTGGCTACGCGCGAGACGGCTGAAAGACTGAACGAGCACAGCGATCTGATGGCAGAGACCAACGTGGCGCTCAAAGAAGCCGGTTTGACCTTTAAGGGCGGCGTCAAGGCACGTCATATCGTCGAGGTGCTGATCGAAGATGTGGGATTTGCCGGCATGAAGGCTCCGGTGGTCAAACCGTTGCAAGGCATGAAGATTGCCGGTTATGTCGGCTGCCAGACTAATCGTCCATTCGGCATCGCGGGGGAATCGTTCGAAAATCCGCTTTATCTGGACAAAATGATCGAAACAGTCGGGGCGGAAGCGGTCAGCAGTTTTGATCAGAAGGTGACTTGCTGCGGCGGTGCGCTGGCTTTTTCCGAGCCTGAAAAATCACAGAAGCAAATTCGCGACATCGTTGAGTCCGCTTATGACCACGGTGCCGAGATGATCGTCACGCCCTGTCAGTTGTGTCAGGCCAACGTGGAAATCTATCAGGCCGAGATTAACAAGAAGCACGGCACCAAACTGGCCATGCCGGTGGTGTACTACTCGCAACTGATGAGTGTGGCTTACGGCGGAACATTGAAGCAGGCGGGGTTGGATGGGCATCTGATTCAGCCGAACAGGCTGCAGGAGATAGCCGGGAAGTAAACGTTACACGCACTCGTTCCGTTTTTGGGGTTAAGTGGGTGGATTTGTCTCAAAGCGGAATCTGCGCGCTATAATCCCCGCACACAATTTTGAAGGAGTGCCCCCGTGAAGCACCTGAGCCCTAAAGAAGCGCACAAGTTTCTTAAAGATACCCCTGAAGCCGTATTTGTCGATGTGCGCTCCGAAATGGAGTATATGTTCGTCGGTCACCCGACCGGCTCTATCTTGATTCCCTGGGTGGATGGGCCTGACTGGGATATTGATCCTGATTTCGTCTCTCATGTTAAAAAAGCGGCCAGTGTAAATCGCCCTGTCGTGCTGATCTGTCGTTCCGGTCGTCGTTCTATCGATGCTGGTTTGGCGTTGGAGAAAGCCGGCTTGACCGAGGTGTATAACGTGCTGAACGGTTTTGAAGGTGATCTGAATGAGCACCATCATCGCAACACCCATAATGGTTGGCGCTTTGACGGTTTGCCTTGGGCACAGACTTGATTTATAACTTCTTGAATATTAATTATTTTTATAATGTCAGGTGCGCCTGCTTTTGGATTAAGCCATGAATATTGCTGATTTTACTGATTCAGAGCAAAAACTCGTCACCACACAATTGTTACAACGATACGGGAAACTGGTGCCGCTGCAATTGGCCGACAGCGAGTTGCAACTGGATCCCGCCTCGACGGAACTGACAGTGTGCCCGACCTTGTACTGGACCGAGCGCGGCGCACATTTTGTGGTGTGCAAAATTGCAGACGGTCTTTATCGCAGCCAGTTTTTCTACTCTGAAACCGAGCAATACGGGACAGGCAAGGATGAATATACCGATCTGAATACTTGTGTCACAACGCTTTTGCAGGTGCAATCCGATCACGAACGGCAGCTGGCGAATATTTCATCCGGTGCAACCCGCGCCAAAATCGACGAGGATTACAGCGGGCCGATGGTGATCTAACGGGCATGTCAATTGCCACCCCTGACAATGTAACTCGCCATGCCCGTCCCCCTCTTTTCAACTTTCCCCCGCAAGCGGGGGAAAGGGCAAACGAATCGCTACGCGAGTTTCACGTTAAAGCTTTTAACCTGCCGCTTGGCGCAGTCCTGATGGCTGGTTGAAATTAAACCAGTTGGATGAGATGACGTCGGTATTGTTGCCGGCTACCGCATCGTATCCCGCCTGGTAAAGATAGGCAGCCTGATCGTCCGGGATAGTGCCTGATGCACGCAATTCACCCCTGTAGCCAAAACGTTCGCGCAGCAAACGCGCGGTCGAGTAGCTGCTGGCTGGCTTATCAAATTCAACCGCGATGACGGTGAAATCGTCAATGTCTTGTTCAATGGCGTGCGCTTCCTGGGCATTCGCTAACCAGATTCCGAGTGCCCAGCCGTGCTCATATTCACGGTGTATCAGTTCGGCGCGGCGAGCTTGCCATACAGACAGTGGCACCAGCAAGGGACCGACAGGCAGACGGACGTTCAGTGGCGTTTCGCGTCCTGTGAGGGTAACGGTCTTCCATGTGTCTGAGGAAAAACGCGCATTCTTGATGAGCTTAAACATTTGTTAGCCTACCTTTCTGTATTTTGGATTTCGGAGTGTGCTTCACTCGAGTTGTTGAACGCAGTTTATCGACAATTTATATATCCGTGAAATACTTTTTTGTTACTTTTAAATAACTACTGGTTATTTAAAATATCAAAAATTTATCGAAATAGATGTCGTTTGTCAGTGAGTTGTCATTTTTTTCGCTATACTTTTCGCCGGATTCTCACTTGCAACGAGTGTGATTTCAGTGTTCCTTCGTTTTGGGCCACTCTATGAGTTGCCCGTTTTTTTCAGTTGACAGCCGGTCTATCTGATAAGATTGCACTTGTTGAATTTGGGTAAATGTAAACTGGATTTCCGTTTTTCCCTGAGTTTCTATGTCGTTTAGTACACTTTTTCCGTTGGCTGTGTAGCGTTCGTCTGTGTAATGTTTATCATGAAAAAATTGAATATATTGATTCTGGCTATGTTGATGGTTTTCACACGGCTCTCTTTTGCCTCTGAAAAAATTTATACCTTCGGGGTCGTACCTCAGCAGGCTGCCTCTGAAATGGCTGAGACCTGGTTGCCATTTCTTGCTTGGGTGTCTGCCAAAAGTGGCGTGACGCTGCGCTTCGTGACGGCTCCCGATATCCCGGCCTTTGAAGCCAGACTCGCCAAGGGCGAGTACGACCTGGCTTACATGAATCCGTACCACTATACGGTGTTCCATAAAAAATCCGGATATGAGGCGCTCGCCAAGGAAAAAGACAGAAAACTCAAAGGGATACTTGTTGTTCGTAAGGATAGTCCGATCAAGGATATCAAAGAGTTGAATGGTGCGACGCTGGTGTTCCCAGCTCCTGCGGCTTTTGCGGCGAGCATACTGCCCCGCGTTGCCTTGCGCCGCGAAGGAGTAACCTTTACCACTAAGTTTGTTTCATCCCACGATTCGGTCTATCTCAATGTTGCACATGGGTTGTACCCGGCAGGTGGTGGCATCGTGCGCACCTTTGAGATGGTCGATGAGCCTGTGCGGCGCGATTTGCGGGTACTTTGGACGACGCCGTCTTATACGTCTCATGCGATCGCCGGTAATGCCAAACTACCTAAAGATGTTGCCAAAAAGTTGCAGGATGCTTTTGCCGGTATGGCAGATGACCCGGCCGGACAAAAAATGTTGAAACTGATCGGCTTCAAGGGAATGGAAGTCGCTCAGGATGCCGATTGGAACGATGTCCGGCAATTGAATATTACCGAACTCGACAGACGGATTGAATGATGGAAATCTGATGTCTTTCCGACTTAAAACTATACTGGGTATCGCGCTGATTGAAGCCGTTTTGTTGGCGGCTCTCATTGCCAGCGTGATGGGTTTTTTGCACGACTCCAATGAAACCCAGTTGAAACGTTACACCCAGTCTACGGCGGCGACTTTTGCCGCCATGACCAAGGATAGTCTGCTGGGGATGGATCTGGCGCGTTTGCAGTCTTTTTCCAATGAGTTGGTGCGCAATGCCGGAGTGAGTTATGCGCGGATACTGGATGCCGAAAATCACGTGCTGGCGGAAGCCGGCCCTGCGAACTTGCTGGCGCAGCCGTTCGTGCCGGATACCAGTCTGGCAACGGCGCAGGACGGAATCTATGATATTCAGGCCGATATTCAGGTTGGCTCAATGGTGTTCGGACATGTCGAAATTGGCATTGATGTTTCTTACTTGCAGGAAACCTTTGCCAAAGCCAGTAAGTGGAGTTTGTCCATCGCTGCCATTGAAATGGTGCTCGTTGCATTTTTCTCTTTTATATTAGGGACTTACTTAACTCACCAGCTGGCGGATTTAAAAGAGGCTGCCGGACGCCTTGAGCGAGGTGAACTGGGCTATCAGGTCAGGGACAGTGGAAGTGATGAGCTGGCGGCCACAGCACGCGGCTTTAATGCCATGTCCCGACAGTTACTGGAAGATCAGCGTCGCCAGAAGGAGGCGGAGCGACAGTTGATCGAGGCGCGCGAGGCGGCTGATTCTTCCAGTCGGGCGAAAAGTGAATTTGTCGCCAATATGTCCCATGAAATTCGCACACCGATGAACGGGGTGATCGGCATGACTGAACTACTGCTGGAGACGGAATTGGATACAGAGCAACGGGAATATACCCGTATCGTTCACAGCAGCGCAGAGGTTTTGCTGACCGTGATCAACGATATCCTCGATTTCTCAAAGATTGAGGCGCACAAGCTGGATTTGGAAGAGATCGACTTTGACCTGCGCGCCATGCTGGAAGAGACAATTGATTTGTTCGCTATCCGTGCGCAGGAAAAAAATATTGAAATGACCAGCGATATCGCGCCGGGCGTGCCTTTGCGGGTACGCGGCGATCCGGGGCGTTTGCGTCAGATACTCAGCAATCTGTTAGGTAATGCAGTGAAGTTTACCAGCCACGGTGAAATTGCCTTAACGGTCGATATCCGTCGTGAAAATGACGGGCGTGTTTTACTGAATTTTGCCGTCCGCGATACTGGCATAGGAATTCCAGAAGATAAGCATGCGCAGATGTTTTTAGCCTTCAGTCAGGCAGACACCTCGGTGACTCGGAAATATGGCGGTACCGGGTTGGGGTTAGCGATCAGCAAGCAGTTAGTCGATCTGATGGGCGGGGATATTGGCTTTGAGAGCATCGCCAATGTAGGAACAACGTTTTGGTTTACGGTTTCGCTGTTAAAGCAAAAAGCCTTCTTGACTGATAAGCCGATTCTGACCGATGAATTATCGCAATTTGCCGATAATCGTATTTTGGTGGTAGATGATAATGCGACTAACCGGCACATACTGGCGAGTTTGCTAGCGCAATGGGGATTTCGCAGCGAGGAGGCCGTGGGCGTGTTAGGCGGTGTGCAGATGTTAAAACGAGCCGTGTTGATTGGTGACCCCTATCGTTTGGCCATCGTTGACATGAGTATGCCGGATATGCACGGGGAAGATTTTGGCGCGATCGTCAAAGCTGATGCCGAGTTGATGAGCACGCGTCTGGTGATGATGACTTCAGCCGGGCAGCGTGGGGATGCCCGCCGCTTACACGCACTGGGTTTTTCGGCTTATCTGTCCAAACCGGTTAAAAGCCAGATACTGCACGACACCTTGTTGGCCGTTCTGTCCGGATCTGTATCTGTTCTGACGGAGAGTGTGCCGCTGATTACACGGCATTCGATTAAGGAACAGCAGCGAAAATCGGGCCGACTGTTGCTGGTGGACGACAATTATGTGAATCAAAAGGTCGCGATTGCTTTACTGAAAAAACTGGGCTATCAGGATGTGACGGTGGCGGGGAACGGGGTTGAAGCGATCGATTGCCTGAAAAACAATAAATTTGATCTGGTTCTGATGGATTGTCAGATGCCGATACTGGATGGTCTGGCAGCAACACGTCAGATACGTGCAGCGCAGCCGGATGAGTTGGACAACAAAGTTGCGATTGTCGCACTGACGGCGCATGCCATGGCCGATCAGCTTCAGTTGTGCATCGACGTGGGGATGGATGATTATCTGGTCAAACCGGTACAACGGGAAGAGTTGGACAGAATTTTGTCTAAGTGGATTAAACGTGAAACGTTGGTCGAGGTTGAGGTGCCGCAGATTACTGAGCAGCAATCTGTTGAGCCATTATCCAGCGAGCAAATACTCTCGTCTATCAAGGGGATGGATATGCAGGCTGGACTGCGGCATGTGGATGGCGATTGTGATCTTTATTTGCTGTTGTTGCGGGAATTTATCAACTTGCAGCGTAGTGACGATGCTGTTTTGCTGCAACTCTGTGCGGATCAGAATTGGACTGCAGCGGGGCGTCTGGTGCACAGTGCAAAGTCAACTTCGCAAATGTTCTGTTTTGCGGATTTTGCCGAGGTGAGCCGTGAACTCGAAGCTTTGTTCAGGGAAGCGGTCCCGAATCCCCGTGTAGAAGAATTAATTCCGACTTTTATTCATATGCATCAGGAGATCGTCGCAGAAATTGAGCAAGCCCTAGTCCTGGCGTATCCGGTCTGATTATCGATGTGCCTCAATGCTGGCTACAAGAGTTAGCTTCTCTGAAGTGGGAATCCCATTTAGTGATTGACACCCGTACTGAATTTTGACAAGCTCGCGACATGTCTTCAATCACCAAAAAATGGATCGCTGTGCTGCTGGCCATCTGGTTGCCTTTATTCACGGGCAATGCACTGGCGGCGAGTGTGTTGATGCAAATGTCGCATGATGCGTGCGACACCATCCTGCAAATGGATGCGTGCGATCAGATGACATCAGTTGCTCCCGGCCAGACTGATGATCAACAGGATGCCGCTTGTGCTGACTGCGGTCTGTGCCATTTAGCGTGTAGTGCTTATTTGACCATGCCGGAAATCAACACGCCGGGTCTGCCCGATAGCGGTATGACTTTGACGCCTTATCTGTTTTCATTTCAATCGATTAACGCCATTCCGCTGCTCCCGCCGCCCTTATCTCGCGCGTAACGCGGGATGAATCCGTCTGTATTTCTCATCCCGCATCGTCTGGCGAATGTGTTTTCGCCTGATTACCCATGCATGAGGAATGAAACATGAAACGATTAGTAATTTGTCTGTTTGCCGGCTGGCTGAATCCGGTCGTGGCCGCCCCTTTGGGCAGTGATTTGGCGGGTTTGTTGTCCTATGCGCGCGAGCATAATCCGCAACTGGCCGCCTCGCGCTATGAGGCCAAAGCCGCTGCGCAGCGCATCCAGCCTGCCGGAGCGCTGCCAGATCCGGTATTGCGTACCGAGTTGATGGATATCACCAATCAGGGCACCAGTAAGCCGGTCAGCATCCTGCCCTCTGGCGTCGGAAATACCCGATATTTGCTGATGCAGGCCGTGCCCTGGTATGGTCGTCGTGATTTGCAGCGCGAGGTGGCCAGAGCCCAAGCTTTGCAGGCCGACGGACAAACCGCAGCGACGTGGGCTGAACTGTCCGGAAAAATCAAAGCCACCTATGCGATGTATTATTTTCAATCCGGCAGCGAGAAGCTGGCACATGAAACGTTAGCTCAGATGACGCAACTGGAACAAATCGCGCAAACTCGTTACGCCAACGGCATTGCCACACAGCAGGAAGTGATCCGTGCGCAGATCGAAAAGTCAGGCTTGCAGTCGGATTTGGTGGAGCTGGAAAACGAGAAACACCACACTTCTGGACGTCTGAATGCCTTGTTGTCGCGTCCTGCCACGGCGGAACTGGCTGAACCCCAAGCTCCTCGCATTGTTGCTGATCATCTGGAGTATGCGGCGCTGGAAGCTGCGTTGCGCGCGCGTAATCCTCAGTTGCAAATTGCCGAGGCGGTCAGCAGTGAGGCACAAAAGAATCGTGACTTAACCTATAGCAATCGTTATCCGGGATTTACGCTGGGGGTGGCGCCGAATCAGAGCGGCAGTACCGTCCGTAGTTGGGACTTGATGGTCGAGCTCAATATCCCGTTGCAGCAGGAATCGCGCCGGTCGCAGGAACACGAGGCGGAGGCGAAACTGGCGGCCTCCAGCGCGCGTGCTCAGGCGCTACAGGATCAGATGCTCAATGAATTGTCCGAGAGTGTCGCAGGCTTCGAGGCGGCCAAACGTACCGAAGCGCTGATCGATGCGCGCATGCTGCCGCAGGCTGAGTTGAGTTTTCAGTCGGCTATAGCCGGATATCAGAACGGTAAGATTGATTTCTCTACGCTGCTCGATGCGCACCGCCAAGTGCTGAAGGCACGCCAGCAACGCATCAAGGCCGGGTTCGATGCACAGTTGCGAATAGTGGATATCGAACGCCTGACAGGGGAGTAATAATGAAAATAATCAATAACTTGGTAATATATTCGTTAACAGTTTCTGTGGTGGGCCTGGGTGGCTACTATATGGGCAGTAAGCGGGTGGATGTGAGCAATTCGAAAGCTGAACCGGTTAAAACCGAAAGCCGTAAGCTGTTGTATTACCGCAACCCGATGGGGTTGGCTGACACTTCGCCGGTTCCTAAAAAAGACAGTATGGGTATGGATTACGTGGCGGTATATCAGGGAGATGAAGCAGATAGTCAGGTGATTTCTCTGAGCGTGGACCGGGTGCAGAAGCTGGGCGTGAAGAGCGAGGCGGCTCAGATGCGGGTGCTGAAAAAGACGCTGCGCGCGGTTGGTCGTATCGAAGTGGATGAGCGGCGCACCTATACTGTGGCACCTAAATTCGAGGGCTGGGTGGAGAAACTCCATGTCAACAGCACAGGACAGTCCGTCAGACGCGGAGAGGCCTTGTTCGATGTGTACAGTCCGGAGTTGGTCTCGGCGCAACGCGAATATTCGCTGGCCCGTCACGGGGAAACGGCGTTATCCGGGGCTGGTAGTGAGGCGAAAGACGGGATGAAACAGCTCGCCGATGCCAGTCTATCCCGCCTGAAGAATTGGGATATGCCGGTCAGCGCGCAGCGCGTTCAGACATTTGCAGCACCCGTCACAGGCGTCGTACTGGAGAAGAAGGCGGTGCAGGGCATGCGTTTTCAGGCGGGGGATGCGTTGTATCAGATTGCGGATTTATCCACTGTTTGGCTGATCGTCGATGTGCCGGTGCAGGATATCGGGCAAGTATCCGTCGATACACGCGCCGAAGTGAGTACTGAATCTTATCCCGACAAAATCTTTTCAGGTAAGGTCTCGTTTATTTACCCGACGCTCAATGCCGCGACGCGCACCGTAGCTGTGCGTGTGGAGCTAGCCAATCCGCAAGGCTTGCTCAAACCATCTATGTTTGCAAACGTCGCGCTGGATTCCGTTGCGGGCCGTGCGGTACTGACGGTGCCGGTTTCCGCCGTGATCGACAGCGGCACGCGTCAGGTGGTGCTGGTGCGATTATCTGAAGGGCGTTTCGAGCCCCGTATCATTAAGCCGGGTGCGCGCAGCGATGACTATGTCGAAGTGCTGGCAGGGGTGGCAAATGGTGAGCAGGTGGTGACCTCGGCTAACTTCCTGATCGATGCGGAGAGCAATTTGAAAGCGGCGTTGGGTGGCATGCAACAGGACGCAGCGATTCCGGCTGTGCCAGTAATCAAGCCTGTTCAGGAAAAACTCGCCGAGCAGGGCGTACATGGAAATCCGGTAGTAAAGCCTCAGATGAAAAAAGAAGTCGGACATCAGGCTAACGGCGTTTTGAATGCCATTAACAGTGACGGCACGGTCAGCATCACGCACTTGCCGATTGCAACGCTGGGTTGGCCTAGTATGACCATGAATTTTGCGCTTGCCAACGCGTCGCTGGCAGCGGGTGTCAAGCCCGGCAGTAAAATCAGCTTTGAGATCGTCGAGCGTGCGCCGGACGAATGGGTGATCATCAAACTCAAAGCGCAAAATTAGTACCGGTTTGCCAAACGAAAAAAACCCGCACAAGGCGGGTTTTTTTAAGACTTCAGCTGCTATTACTTAGCTGTCAGCACGTAAGTGATGAAGTTGCCCTTGTCTTGAGCTGAGCAGTCTTTCTTGTAGAGATCTTTGCAATGCTTGGTAAAACCTTTTTCTGACTTGTTGATATCAGAAAAACGCTGTGGGTTGGTAACTGGAGACATAGGCTGAATTGCCTTGCCAGTCACATTGTGTTTTCCATGTTGAGCTGGATTGTCAGTGTGGCATGCAGAGCAGGACAGGTCTTTACCGTCAACAACAACTTTCTTAGTGTAGAAAGCTTTGCCTTCTTCAGCCGACAAAGTCGATTTAGCGAAGAGTGAGTATTGTTTGGCTGCTTGTTCAGCAGTGGTCACGTCTGCGTGTGCAGAAAAACTAATGAGACCAAAAAGCGCGAGCACTAAATATGATGCTTTTTTCATCTGTGATTCCCTCCCATGGGTTTAAGTTTGTACTACATTTGCTATTTTCCAGTACCCGGCCATAAACTGTCAATAGCTATTAGCCTTGATCGGGACAAGTCTATTCTTCAAATATCATCATAAACTATTTTTGAATAAAGGGTGCGCAGCAAAATAGTGGGTGGATATGCAAAAAATCATCATTAATCATGGTGTTATTTTTTGTTATGGCTGAATCTTAGTGACCGGTTCGGCCTTCTCGCCCCAGCCGCCGCCCAGTGCCTGGATCAGCGCAACGTCAGCCGTTAAGCGCTGGCCCGAAATCAGCAGCGCCGAATTGTGCGCCGTATAGGCTGCGGTCTGTGCTGTGATGACATTCAAGTAAGACACCGTGCCGGCCTTGTATTGGTCGGTCGCCAGACGCAAAGACTTGTCCGTCGCGGCCACGGACAGCTTTTGTAAACCGGCTTCTTCATTCAGAATCGCGGCGGCGGCAAGCTGATCTTCCACCTGCTGCAAGGCCGTCAGTCCCAATTGCCGGTATTGGGCGACGGCAGCCTGATAGCTCGCCTGACTTTGTGCGACCCCGGCTGTGCGTGCGCCGCCATCAAAAATCGTTTCCGCCAAGGACGGTCCCATAGACCAGAATACGTTGGGAGCGGAGAGCAAGTTGGTAAAGGTCGGGCTGCGCCAGCCGCGAGAACCTGACAGTGTGAGCGCGGGGAAGTAGGCGGATTTGGCGACCCCAATTAGCGCATTGGCTGCGGCAACCTGTCGTTCAGCAGCTATTAGATCGGGGCGTCGCAGCAATAGTTGCGAGGGCAGACCGGCGGGGATCATTTGTGGTTCAGGTAAGCCGGGCATAGCGGACAGACTGAAGTTGGCGGGTGCTTCGCCGGTCAGTACGGCAATCGCATGTTCCAGTTGCGAACGCTGGATGCCAAATGTGACCTGCTGTACGCGGGCAGTAGCCAATTGCGATTCGGCCAGCGCGACATCGGCCTGTGTGACGATACCCGCCTGATAGCGGTTTTGCGTGATCTTCAGGTTTTTCTCGTAAGCGGCGACCGTGTCCTTGGCTAGTGCTGTCTGACTGTCTAGTTGGCGGATCAGGAAATAATCCTGCGCCAGCGTGCCTTGCAAACTTAACAAGGCCGCATGCAGTGTCTCTGCACTGGCATCGCTACTGGCCTGGTTAGATTCGACCTGACGGCGTACTTTGCCCCAGAAATCGGGTATCCAGCTGGCGGTGAGACTCACCGTTTTGCCGGAGACCTGCGTGGTGGTGACCGCACCCGTGGTGGTTGAAACGCCGCCGGACGAGGTTTTGGTGGAGGAAACGGTCGCACCCACGGTCGGATATTCAGCAGCGCGAGCAGCATCAGTCAGCGCTAGCGCTTGCTGGTGTGCGTAGTACGAGGCGCGCAGACTCTGGTTGGCCGCTTCAACCCGGGATTCGAGCTGGTTGAGCGTTTCATCGCCGAAGATCGTCCACCAGGCGTCATTATTTAAGACAGGTGAGCCTGTCTGCACCCAGCCTCTGTCTTCTTTGAATTGTGCGGGTATATCCATCGTCGGGCGCTGGTAGTCCGGGCCCATCGCACAACCGGCAAGTGTAATTGCTAATATATTGATTTTAAAAGATAATTTCATATTGTTCCTTGCGGTGTTTTGCGGGATAGTCGCCTTGCCCAGCGAAATCGTCCCCAGTGGCGCATTTTGTCCAGTTGCAGATAGATAACGGGCGTGGTGTACAGGGTAAGCAGTTGACTGACGATCAGGCCTCCGGCGATGGAAATACCCAGCGGCTGGCGCAATTCGGCGCCGTTCCCGGTGATGAGGGCCAGCGGCAGTGCGGTGAACAGGGCGGCCAGCGTGGTCATCAGGATGGGGCGCAGGCGCAGTAGACAGGCCTGATGAATGGCCTCGGCAGGGCTCGCCCCCGTGTCACGTTCGAGTTGAATCGCGAAATCGACCATCAGGATGGCATTCTTCTTGACGATACCGATCAACAGAAACACGCCGATCAGTGCGATGATGGAAAAGTCTGTGTGCGACCAGAGCAACGCCAGCACAGCACCCATGCCTGCCGAGGGGAGAGTGGAGAGTATGGTTAATGGGTGAATGGTGCTCTCGTAGAGTATGCCTAGCACGATGTAGATGACTAAAATCGCCGTGAAGATAAACAAAGGTTGGTTATTCATAGTGTCGGCAAACAGTTTGGCCGTGCCTTGAAATCCGCCCTGTATCGTGCCTGGCAGGCCGATCTGTGCCATCGCCAGGGCGATTTTCCCCTGCGCCTGGCCTAAAGACACCGTTTTTTCCAGATTAAATGAAATCGTCGAAGCGGCAAACAGGCCTTGATGATTGACCACCAGCGGTGTATTGCCCATCTCGTAGTGAGCCAGTGCGGACAGGGGTATTTTCTGTCCTGTGCTGCCGATCAGATAGAGGCTGTTCAGGGCGTCAGGGCGTTGCAGAAAGGGTGCATCAGCCTCCATCACCACACGATACTGGTTGAGCGGCGCATAGATGGTCGAGATCAGGCGCTGGCCGAAGGCGTCATTGAGCGTCTGGTCTATGGTGTTGATAGAAATTCCGTAACGCGCGGCGGCATCGCGGTCGATCATCAGCTGAATTTGCAATCCCTTGCTTTGCTGATCGGTGTTGACATCGGTCAGCCCGGCTATATGTCTGAAGGCTTCCAGTACACGCGGCTCCCAGGTGCGCAATTCATTTAAATCACCGGATTGCAAGGTGTACTGGTAGAGCGCGGGGGAAGGCCGGCCACCCGCACGGATGTCCTGAACAGGGGCTAAAAATACTTGTGCACCGGGTATGCTGGACAGCTTGCGTCTGAGATTACCAATCACGGTGGTCGCATCTGGCCGTTCCTTATAGGGTGCCAGACTCATGAAGACAAAGCCGCCGTTGGTGCCGCCGCCGCCGGTAAAGGCGACTACGTTTTGCACGGCAGGATCATTCTTGATAATCGCTACGATTTGGATGAGCTTTTTGGACATGGCCTGGAACGAAATCGCTTGGTCAGCCTGTATGTTGCCGGTCACCAGCCCCGTGTCTTGGGTTGGAAAAAAACCTTTAGGAACAATCTGATACAGATAGATAGTAAAAGCGATGGTGGAAAAGAATACCAGCAACATCACCCGGTAATGCTTTAGCGACCAGGTGAGAGAAACATCATAAGCGTGCAACAGTTTGTTGAATCCGGCTTCACCAATTGCGGCAAAACGACCGGGTGGTGCATCGCTGCGTGCCTTGAGCAGGCGTGAGGCTAACATCGGCGTGACGGTGAGCGAGACGATCAGGGAGATGAAAATCGCAATCGACAAGGTCGCGGCAAATTCGCGAAATAACCTGCCGATGATGCCGCCCATCAGCAACACCGGCAAAAATACCGCAACCAGCGACAAGCTCATCGACAACACGGTGAAACCGACCTCCTGTGCGCCCTGCAAGGCCGCCTGCATGGGGTGCATGCCTTTTTCCACGTGGCGCATGATATTTTCCAGCACGACCACGGCATCGTCCACGACAAAGCCGGTGGCGACGATCAGCGCCATCAGCGATAAATTATCCAGGCTGTAATCCATTAAATACATGGCGGCGAAAGTGCCGACCAGCGACAGCGGTACGGCGATGGCCGGAATCAAGGTGGCGCGCCAGTCGCGCAGGAATAAAAATACCACCAGTGCGACTAAGGCGACCGACAGCAGTAGCGTGCTTTCCGAGTCATGCAAGGAGGCGCGTATCGTCACGGTGCGGTCTAGCATCACTGTGACCTGTATCGCTTGGGGAATAGAGGCGGCGAGCACCGGTAGTTCGGCCTTGATCGCCTCCACTGCGTCTATGATGTTAGCGCCCGGTTGACGGGAGATGATCAGTTGTACTGAAGGTTTACCGTTGGCCATGCCCATGTTGCGCAAATTCTGCGAGTTGGCCGTGATGCGCGCGACCTGATCGAGCCGGATGGCGACGCCGTTGCGGTAGGCGATGATTTGTCTGGCATAGTCGTAGGGGGTGGTCAGTTGGTCATTGGCCTGTATCTGCCAGCGGTGCTGATCGTCTTCGATCGCCCCCTTGGGCGCGTTGATGTTGCTGGTGGCTATTCCTTGTCTTACTTGTTCCAGACTCAGCCCCATGTTGTTGATCTGATCCAAGTCGAGTGCGACCCGCACGGCTGGCAGGGCGGCGCCGCCCACCGTCACCATCCCGACTCCGGGTAGTTGCGAGATCTTCTGCGCCAGTATGCTGGAGGCGGCATCGTACATCTGGCTGGTTTCCAGTGTTTTTGAAGTCAGCGACAAGATCATGATGGGCGCATCGGCCGGATTGACCTTACGGTAGGTCGGATTCGCCGTCATGCCGGTGGGCAGCAGGGGACGCGCGGCATTGATGGCCGCCTGAACTTCGCGCGAGGCGGTATTGATACCCTTGGATAAATCGAACTGCAGCGTGATATTGGTGTTGCCCAGTGAACTCGACGAGGTCATCTCCGCGATTCCCGCGATGCGCCCCAGCGCACGTTCCAGCGGTGTCGCGACGGTGGCCGCCATCACATCGGGACTGGCTCCCGGCAGGCTGGCCTGTACACTGATGGTGGGGAAATCCACCTGCGGCAAGGGGGAGACGGGCAGCAACTTAAAGGCGATCGCACCGGCCAGCAGAATAGCCAGTGCCAGCAGGGTGGTGCCTATCGGTCGTCGAATGAACGGGGCGGAAAAGTTCACGCGGCCAGATCCTTGTTGCTAAGACGCTTGCTCCAGCGTGTCGCCAGACGGTCAAACGCCAGATAGATCACCGGCGTGGTAAACAGTGTGAGCAACTGAGAGAGCAACAGACCGCCCACCAGCGTGATACCCAGCGGCTGGCGCAGTTCCGCGCCCATCCCGCCGCCTATGATTAGCGGTACCGCACCGAACAGTGCGGCAAAAGTGGTCATCAGTATCGGGCGTAAGCGTAATTGCGCCGCCTGCAGGATCGCCTCCGTTGCCGACAAGCCCTCATTGCGTTGGGCATCGAGCGCGAAGTCCACCATGATGATGGCATTCTTTTGCACGATACCGATCAGTAGGATGATGCCGATGATGGCGATTACCGTCAGGCTGTTGCCGGATAGAATCAGGGCAAGCAATGCGCCGATGCCGGCTGAGGGCAGGGTGGATAAGATCGTGACCGGATGGACGAAACTTTCATACAGCACGCCCAACACGATGTACATTGTCACCACGGCTGCGAGCAACAGCCAGAGTTGGTTGGAAAGTGCGGCTTCAAAGGCGGCGGCTGCGCCCTGCATCTTCAGTGGAACGGAGGTGGGCAGTTCTGTTGCGGCTACACGGATCGCTGCCACCGCAGCACCGACTGAGGTGCCGCGCGCCAGATCGAACGAGATCATCGCGGCGGGGAATTGCCCCAGATGGTCGATTTCCAGCGGGCCGGTCTTTTGTTCGATTTGGGCGATCTGTGACAGCGGTACAGACGCGCCCGTGGCGGAGGTCAGATAGATACTGTCGAAGCCGCTCAAGCCTTGTCTGTCGGCAGGATCGAGTTGCAGCACCACTCGGTATTGGGTGGACTGGGTGAAGATGGTCGAAATCAGTCGCTGGCCGAAGGCGCTGTAGAGCGCGCCGTCTATGCTGGCCACCGTGATGCCCAAGCGGGCTGCCGCATCGCGGTCGATGTTCACATAGGCTTGAAGTCCTTTGTTTTGCAGGCTGCTGGAGACGTCAGTCAGTTCCGGTAGATTGCGCAGTTTGTTCAGCAGCGTCTCGTTCCAGGTAGCCAGTTCAGCCATACTGGTGGCGGTGAGACTGAACTGGTAAGGGCTGCGGCTGACCAGATCGTCTATGGTCAAATCCTGTACCGGGCGCAGAAACACCTCGATGCCGGACAGTTCCGTCGCGCTTTTCTGTAAACGGGCGATCACCGGGGTGACGCGTTCACCGCGCTGTTCCAGCGGTTTTAAGCTGATCAGCATGCGGCCGCTGTTGAGTGTGGTGTTGGCACCGTCTACGCCGATAAAGGACGAGATACTCGCCACGGCCGGATCTTTTAGCAGAGTATCGACCAGCACCTGTTGCTGGCGGTTCATCGCTTCGAACGAGGTGGATTGCGGGGCAACCGTGATGGCTTGAATTATCCCCGTGTCTTCGACCGGGAAAAATCCCTTAGGAATCAATATGTATAACAATACGGTCAGCGCCAGAGTGATACCTGCGGCGATCAATGTCAGCGACTGGTGCTGTAATACCTTCAGCAAGGCGCGGCCATACAGTGCGATCAGGCGGTCGAATTGCTCCCCGCTCCAGCGCAACAGGCGGCCGTGTTGTTCATCCGGTACGTGTTTTAGCAGTCTGGCGCTGAGCATGGGGGTGAAGGTCAACGACACGGCGGCGGAGATCAGGATCGCTACCGCTAACGTGACGGCGAATTCGCGGAATAAGCGGCCGACTACATCGCCCATAAACAGCAATGGAATCAGTACGGCGATTAGCGAAAAAGTCAGCGAAATGATGGTGAAACCGATCTGTTTGGCGCCTTTTAACGCCGCCTGCATGGGCGGCTCACCCTGCTCGATATAACGCGCGATATTTTCTATCATCACGATTGCGTCATCTACCACGAAACCTGTGGCGATGGTCAGCGCCATCAGAGTCAGGTTGTTGATGGAGAATCCCGCCAGATAGATCACGCCGAAAGTGCCGATCAGGGACAGTGGAACGGCCATCGCCGGAATGAAGGTGGCGCGCACGCTGCGCAGGAACAGGAAGATGACCAGTACCACCAGCACCACCGAGAGCATCAGCTCGAATTTCACATCGGAAATGGCCGAACGGATGGTCACGGTGCGATCCGATAATACGGTCAAATTAGTCGCACCGGGCAGACTGGTGCGCAACTGGGGGAGCAGTTCCTGTATGTGATCGACCACGGCGATGACGTTCGCTCCAGGCTGGCGCTGTACGTTGATGACGATGCCGGGTTGATGGTTGACGCGTGCGGCCAGCAGCGCATTTTCCGCGCCCTGACTGACCGATGCGACATCGGACAGTTTGACCGGTGCGCCGCCCTTGTAGGCGATGATGAGGTTTTTGTAGTCGTCGACCGACTGCAACTGGTCGTTGGCATTGATAGTCAGTGCGCGTTCCGGGCCGTCAAAGCTGCCCTTGGGTGTATTGACATTAGCTGCCACGATAGACGCCTGCACGCTGGCCAGACTCAAGCCTTGTGCTGTGAGTTGGCGGCCGTTGACTTCCACCTTGACGGCGGGGCGCTGACCGCCGCTCAAACTGACCAGGCCTACACCGGCGACCTGAGAGAGTTTCTGCGCCAGGCGCGTGTCGGCGATGTCCTGCAACTGGGTGAGCGGCAGGGTGTCAGACGTCAGCCCCAGCGTGATCACCGGTGCATCGGCTGGATTGACCTTGGCGTAGATGGGCGGAGAGGGTAAATCTAGCGGTAAAAAACTGGTCGCGGCGTTGATGGCTGCCTGTACTTCCTGTTCTGCGACATCGAGCGGCAGAGTCAGATCGAAGCGCAGGGTGATGACCGATGCGCCGCCGGAACTGGCGGACCACATCTGCGATAAGCCGGGCATCTGGCCGAATTGCCGCTCCAGCGGTGAGGTGATCGAGGAGGTGATGACGTCGGGGCTGGCGCCGGGATAAATGGTGGTGACTTGTATGGTCGGATAATCGACCTCGGGGAGCGCCGATTGCGGCAGCAGCCGGTAGCCGACGAAACCCGCCAGCAGCACCGCCAGCATCAGCAAGGTGGTCGCGATAGGGCGCAGTATGAACAGGCGTGACGGACTAGGTTCGCCTGATTCCTGATCAGGCGTGGTGTTGACCTCGCTCATGGTTTACGTGATCCACCGCGTTTTGATGCGCCCTCAGTACCTGGCGCGATCAGTTTTACGGTGCTGCCATCCCTGAGTCGGTCGAGTCCATCGGTCACAACGCGCTCACCGGCTTTGAGTCCAGCGCTAATCGTGGTGGTTCCTTGATTGCTCACCCCGATCGTGACTTTTCGCAAGGAAGCTTTTTCATTATTATCAACGACATACACGTATGTTCCGGGTGCCCCTGTCGCGATCGCGGAAGTTGGTACGGTCAGCGCGCTCTTAAGTGTGTCCACCAGCAGTCTCACGTTGATAAACTGGTTTGGAAACAGAGATACGTGTGTATTGGCAAATTCGGCCTTGATCATCACGGTGCCGGTTGCAGAATTGATTTGGTTATCCACGGCGGTGACTTTGCCCGCATCGAGCTGAGTCGTGCGCCGTTGATCCCAGGCTTGTACGGCGAGCGCGGAACTGTGCTGACGTTCGAGGATCTGCTGTAACTGGTTTTGCGGTACGGCAAACAGGGCGGTGATTGGCTGCACCTGTGCGATGGTCACGATTGGGGTAGAAGCTGCAGCCGTACCGGACAAGGCGCTGTTGCCGCCCCCGATGGCGCCCGTAGTGCCGACCATATTACCGACATCGACCTGACGTAAGCCCGCGATACCGGAAATGGGTGCTGTGATGCGGGTCCATTTTAGTTGCAAGGCGGCATTGTCCACAGTGGCCTTATCGGCGGCCACAGTTCCAGCCAGTTGCGCGACGGTGGTACGCTGATTAGCAACCTGTTGCGCGGCGATGGAATCCTGAGCCAGCAAGGTTTCATATCGCGCCAAATCGGATTGTGCACCGAGCAGTTGCGCCTGATCGCGAATCCATTGTGCCTGTGCCTGTTCCAGCAAGATCTGGTAGGGGCGCGGATCGATGGTGGCCAGGAGTTGTCCGGCTTTGACGGGCTGCCCTTCGTGAAAACTCACGTTGAGCAATTGTCCAGCAACGCGCGGCATGACATTGACATAGTTGCGCGGTGCAACGGTTCCCTGCGCGTCTATCCATACCGGCATGGACTGTTGCTGCACGGTGCTAACGGCGACAGGAACTGGTGCATTCGCCCCCGGTTTTCCTTCACCTTCTTTTGCGTGAGCGATCGATAAAGTGCACACCAGCAGCGCAAAAGCAGTCAGGCGGCGTCGGTAGGAGGTGTGGAGTAAGAATGGCATATAAGTCCGGGTGAGCATTCGAGTTGGCTGGATTATACGGAAAAATTCGTTAGCAATTTTAACTGAAACAAATTCTTACAACTTAACCCTTTTTGCAAACACTTTGCTTACATTTGGGCTCTAGTATGCATACACCAAAACAAGCAACAACCAGCACGATTCATTAAGCCTAGGATAAATGACACCTTGATAACGATACTTTATTTTTTAAAAGGAAAATGGAAATGAAAACTAAACAAATTACATCTGTACTGCTCGTCGCGCTCCTGGCTACTTCTTCTGTTTCCTATGCATACGGAGATGGTCATCGCCATCACGGTCAGGACAGAGGAGGCCAGGACAGAGGAGGCCAGGACAGAGGAGGCCAGGACAGAGGAGGCCAGGACAGAGGAGGCCAGGACAGAGGAGGCCAGGAC
>CAISHO010000123.1 GCA_903885165.1 uncultured Nitrosomonadales bacterium
GATCATGTCGCAAGCCTCCTTCGTTCACCTCCGTCTGCACAGCGAATATTCCATTACCGATGGGATGGTACGCATCGATGAGGCGGTTGCGATGGCCAAAGCCGATGGCATGCCGGCGTTGGGGCTGACCGACCTGTCCAATTTTTCCGGTTTGGTGAAGTTCTACAAGACGGTACGCGGCAAGGGACTCAAGCCTGTAGCGGGTGTCGATCTGTTTATCACCAACGACGCTGATCGTGATCGCCCCTACCGTTTGCTGGTGCTCTGCCAGTCGACTGAAGGTTATCTGCGTCTGTGCCGCTTGCTGTCGCGCGCTTATCTGACCAATCAGTATCACGATCGCGCCGAGTTGCGTCGCGAATGGTTGCATGAGGAAGGCAGCGATGGTTTGATCGCCTTGTCCGGCGCACATATGGGCGATGTGGGCAGTGCGCTGATTGCGGGCAATGTTGCGCAGGCGCGTCAATTCGCGCAGGAGTGGGGCGCGCTGTTTGGCAATCGCTACTATATCGAGGTGCAGCGCGCAGGCTTCGCAGATGAAGAGCTGTATGTTGCTGCGGCGACCCGATTAGCCGCGGAGCTCGACTTGCCGGTGGTGGCGACTCATCCGGTACAGTTTGTGAGTGCAGCGGATTTCAAGGCGCATGAGGCGCGCGTCTGTATCGCCGAAGGTTATGTAATCAATGACAAGCGCCGCGAGCGGGCGTTTACCGTACAACAGTATTTCAAGACTCAGGCCGAAATGGCTGAGCTATTTGCCGATTTGCCCGAAGCGCTGCAAAACAGTGTGGAAATTGCGCGTCGCTGCAATCTGTCGCTGGTGTTGGGCAAACCGCGCCTGCCGGATTTTCCTACGCCCAACGGCGTGAGTCTGGATGACTTCTTGCTCAGCGAGTCCGAACGGGGGCTTGCGCTGCGCATGAATTTCCTCTATCCGGATGAAGCGCTGCGTCTGGAAAAATGGCCGCAGTATCATGAGCGGCTGTTGTTCGAGATCAATACCATCATCAAGATGGGTTTTCCGGGTTACTTCTTGATCGTGGCGGACTTTATCCGCTGGGCCAAGGCCTACCGCTCGGAGGCCTTTCCCAACGGCGTGCCGGTAGGGCCGGGCCGGGGTTCGGGCGCGGGTTCGCTGGTGGCGTATTGTCTGCTGATCACCGATCTGGATCCGCTTCGCTACGAATTACTGTTCGAACGTTTCCTAAATCCTGAACGCGTCTCCATGCCCGACTTCGACGTGGACTTCTGTCAGGACGGACGCGAGCTGGTGATCGATTATGTGAAGCAAAAGTACGGCGCTGCCTGCGTCTCGCAGATCGCCACCTTCGGCACCATGGCTTCCAAGGCGGTGATCCGCGATGTGGGGCGGGTGATGGAATTCCCGTACGGGCTATGCGACCGGCTGTCTAAAGCGATTCCGATCGAGGGTGTCAAACCCGTGTCGCTCAAAAAAGCCCGCGAGATGGAACCTGAAATCAACGCCATCGCCGAGAGCGAAGAAGGTGTGCCGGAATTTCTGGAACTGGCGATGCGCCTGGAAGACTTGACGCGCAATGTCGGTATGCACGCGGGTGGGGTGGTGATCGCGCCGGGTAAACTCACCGATTTTTGCCCTTTGTATTGTGCAGATGGCGGCGCGTCCGTGATCAGTCAGTTCGACAAGGACGACGTCGAGGCCATCGGTCTGGTGAAATTCGACTTTTTGGGGCTGCGTACGCTGACCATTATCGACTGGGCGGTCCGTCACATACACAGACTGGAGAAGGGCGCTGCGACTCCCTTCAATATCGAAGCCATTCCGCTGGACGACAGGGCTAGCTACGATCTGCTGAAAAAATGTAATACCACCGCCGTGTTCCAGCTCGAATCGCGCGGCATGAAGGATCTGATCAAGCGCTTACAGCCTGATACCTTTGAAGATATCGTGGCGCTGGTAGCTCTGTTCCGCCCCGGTCCGCTGGAGTCGGGGATGGTGGACGACTTCGTCGATCGTAAACACGGCCGGGCCGAGGCGGATTATTTTCATCCGGAACTGGAAGCCTCGCTCAAGCCGACTTACGGCGTTATCGTGTATCAGGAGCAGGTGATGCAGATCTCGCAGATTATCGGCGGCTACACCTTGGGCGGGGCGGATATGTTGCGCCGTGCGATGGGTAAGAAAGACCCTGCCGAGATGGCGCGTCAGCGCGATATCTTCGTCGGCGGTGCGGTGAATCGCGAGATTAACAAGGATCTGGCAACCCGCTTGTTCGACTTGATGGAAATGTTTGCCGGTTACGGCTTCAATAAGTCGCACTCGGCCGCTTACGCGCTGGTGGCTTATCAGACCGCCTACCTCAAGGCGCATCATCCGGCTGCCTTTATGGCGGCGACCTTGTCGGGCGATCTGGACAACACCGAAAAGGTGCGCACCTTTTATGCCGACACCTTGCAACAGGGCATCAAGGTGTTGTTGCCGGACGTGAATAGCTCAGGTTATGTGTTTTCCCCGACCGATGAAAAAACCATTGCCTATGGTCTGGGCGCGGTGAAGGGCACGGGAGAGGCCGCGATCGCCGGTATCGTCAAGGCGCGTGCTGCCGGGCCATTCAAGGATTTATTCGATTTTTGCCGTCGCGTGGATAAACGCGTGGTCAATCGTCGCACCATCGAAACCCTGATCCGCGCCGGTGCGTTTGATTCTATCAACGACCATCGCGCTTCCCTGATGGCCAGTGTCGATGCGGCGATGGCCAGTGCGGATCAGCAATCTCGTGCCGCCAATCAGGTCAGTCTGTTCGGTGACGATGAGGCGGATGCCGTGCTGATTGAGCAAACGGCTGAGGTGCCGCGCTGGAGCTTGCGCGAACAACTGGCGCATGAGAAAACCAGTCTGGGCATCTATCTGGGCGGCCATCCGTATCAGGAGTATCAACAGGAGTTGGCGAATTTTATCAAGGTGAAGCTGGCCGATTTGACGCCGGCTTTCGTCGGTAAATCGAGCGGTGGCGGAGGTTATGGTCAGGCGGCGCGGCGCGGGGTGCAGGTCAGACTGGCGGGCATCGTTTCCGGCCTGCGCTTGCAACAGACCCGGCGCGGTCGCATGGCGGTGATCACGCTGGACGATGGCGGTGCGCAAACCGAGATGACCGTGTTCAATGAGGAATACGAAAAAAGTCGTCCCTGGATCAAAGAAGATGAGTTGCTGGTGGTCGAAGGTAAGGCCAGTCTGGATGAGTATTCCGGGAATATCAGAGTTAGCGGTGAGACGCTGTTTAACTTCGCGCAGGCGCGTTCACGCTACGCACAGCATTTATCCTTAAATTGCGATGGCAGCGTTGAGGTGGAAAAACTCGTTGAAATTCTCAAGCCGTGGTGTGAGGGTGAGTGTAAAGTTTTGATTAATTATAATAATAAAGACGCATCTTGTCAGTTAGCGCTGGGCGAGTCATGGCAGGTGACGCTGGCAGATGAGTTACTAGCTGATATGCGTGTCGCTTTACGCCCGGAAAATGTCAATATCGTCTACGCCTGAGGCATGAGCGGATTGATCCGGATATTTCAACAGATGGCGTTTAGCTGTCGGGTGTAAAAAATTAAAATAGCGTTTCGCGAACTAAGCAGGCCGGGCGCTGATTGTTGGTTGAGAGTCGGGCATAAGAGGGAGTAGAATCCAGCTCTTGTGGTTTACAAATAATCGGGGATGAACGAAATTAGCGTTTTGCCGATCGATGTGGCGGGTGGAATTATTCTGCTGTGGATAGCCTTGGGATTGATCGGGCTGGCATTGCAACGTTCTCCGTCCATGATTTGCCGTCTTGTTTTTCCACTCGGTGCCGCGCTTGCGCTACTGCTGGCCGCAACGGGACTGTGGGCGTTGGCGGAAACACCGAATATCGCCGTCTTGCCGCTAGGGTTGCCGGACTTGCCCCTGCATCTGCGCTTAGATCCGCTGTCTGCCTTTTTTCTGATCCTGTTGGGCGGCACCGCGTTCGGCGTGTCGCTGTATAGCGCTGGTTATTTTAAAACCATGGCGGGCGGGATGCTAGGGCTTTTGAGTCTTGAATATCACCTGTTTCTGGCCAGCATGGCGTTGGTGATACTGGCCGATGATGCCTATATGTTCATGGTGGCCTGGGAATCCATGGCGCTCTCGTCCTATTTTCTGGTGACTACCGATCATAAAATTCCCGATATTCGCCGTGCTGGATTCCTATATTTGCTGATTGCCCATGTCGGTGCAATCGCGATCTTACTCAGTTTCGGGGTGATGCAGGCCGGTCACGGCATTGCGGCCTACACCTTCGATGCGATGCGCGCTACGCCCTTGTCTTCTTTCTGGTCATCGGTTGCGTTCTTGCTGGCGCTGTTCGGCTTCGGCGCCAAGGCTGGGGTGTTGCCCATGCACGTGTGGTTACCCGAAGCGCACCCGGCAGCTCCTTCGCCGGTATCCGCGCTGATGAGCGGCGTGATGCTGAAAACGGCGATTTACGGATTTTTGCGCGTTACCTTCGATTTGCTCGACGTGCATCTGTGGTGGTGGGGCGTGCTGGTGCTGGCGTTGGGCTTGTTGACCGCTGTGTTCGGCGTGATATTCGCGGCGGTACAGGGTGATATGAAGCGGCTGCTTGCCTATTCTTCAATAGAAAACATAGGCTTACTGCTGGTCGGTATCGGGCTGACTATCATCTTTCACGTGTACGGCAAGAATGCGCTGGCGGCCTTGTCTTTGACGGCGACGCTGTATCACAGTTTGAATCATGCATTTTTCAAGAGTCTGTTGTTTATCGGTACGGGTTCGATCTTGCATGCCACCGGTGAGCGCAATATGGGGCGATTGGGTGGCCTGATACGGCGTATGCCGTGGGTCGCCGTGACCTTGCTGATAGGCGTGTTATCGATCGCCGGCCTGCCGCCGTTCAATGGATTCATCTCCGAATGGCTGCTGCTGCAAGCCTTTTTGCTATCGCCCGGCTTACCCAACACGCACATCAATATGCTAATCCCGGTGGCGGCGGCGGTGATTGCGCTGGCGGCAGCCTTGGCCGCTTATGTGATGGTTAAATTCTACGGCATTATCTTTCTGGGTCAATTCCGTGAACCTGGGCTGGCGGATGCGCACGATGCGGGGTGGTGGGAGCGTTTGGGACTGGTTTGGCTGGCCTCCGCCTGCATAGTGTTGGGGCTGGCGCCGGTGTATGTGGTGCAGAAACTGGATTTTGTCACCAAAATGTTGCTGGGACAGGGCTTGGGGAATTCCACTTCGGGTTGGTTGTTTGTCGCGCCGGTGGATATCGAGCGTGCCAGTTACAGTCCGGTGTATTTTCTGCTGGCCGTGTTGGGTGTGATGTCGGTGACAGCCTGGGTGGTGCATCACTATTACCACGGCAGGGTGAGTCGAGTGCCGGCTTGGGATTGCGGCTTTCCGGCACAAACTGCGCGCATGCAGGATACTGCCGAAGGTTTTGGTCAGCCGATACGCCGCTTGTTTGAACCCTTCTTCAAGATTGAGCGGGAAATGCCCAGCCCGTTTGATGTTCATCCTCGTTACCACGGTCAGAGCGATGACAAGATCTGGTTTTTCCTGTATCTGCCGATCAAGCTGATGGTGCAGAGTCTGTCATCCTGGACTTCGTTGATACAGCACGGCCGCATTCATGTGTATCTGTTGTACACCTTTGTGACGCTGATCGTTTTGCTGGCCTTCGTGTAATGGACCATATCAATTTAGCCCTAGGGATCATATTTCAGTTGTGCCAGTCATTGCTGGTGGTGGCGTTAGCTCCCTTGCTGACGGGTTGGGTGGGCCAGTGCCGTGCCTGGTTGCAAAACCGCACCGGGCCCGGGTTGTTGCAGCCCTATCGCACGCTGCATAAATTGTTCCTCAAGGACGCGCTGCTGGCCGATAACGCCTCGCCCCTGTTCCGCGTCACGCCCTACATTTTGTTCGGTTGTATGTGGCTGGCGGCGGCCATCATCCCTATTATCGCGATCGATCTGCCCTTCTCGCAGGCGGCGGATGTGATCGCCTTAGTCGGCGTATTTGCGCTGGCTCGTGTGTTCATTGCCTTGGCTGCGATGGATATCGGCACCTCGTTCGGCTCGATGGGCGCGCGGCGTGAGATGCTGGTGTCTTTTCTGGCAGAACCTGCCTTGTTGATGGTGTTTTTCGCCTCATCGCTGATCAGTCATTCGACCCAGTTGCCGCACATCGTGGAAACCTTCTCGCATCACGCCTTCGTGTTATATCCGAGCCTCGCATTTGCCAGTATCGCCTTTTTGATGATTTTGCTGGCCGAGAATGCGCGTATCCCGGTGGATAATCCTTCCACCCATTTGGAGCTGACGATGATCCATGAGGCGATGATACTGGAGTATTCTGCGCGTCATCTGGCACTGGTGGAATGGGCTGTCAGCCTGAAGCTATTTGCTTATATCAGCATCGGTATCGCGCTATTTTTCCCCTACGGTATCGCGGAGGTGGGGAATTGGGGGGCGTTGCCGCTGGCCATCGTGGCGCTGCTGCTCAAACTGACCGCTGCGGGCGCAGGGCTGGCTGGACTTGAAACGATATTGGCCAAGATGCGTATCTTCCGTGTGCCGGAATTTCTGGGTACAGCCTTTTTGCTGGCGGTGCTGGGCTTGCTGATCCATTTTTTACTGGGTGCCTGACATGTCGCTTGCGCTCTCCACCCAAATTATCAACCTGCTGGCGGCGATTTTACTGCTGATTGCTTTTGCGATGATTTCGCAGCGCCGTATCCTGTCGTTGATCAATCTGTTTGCCCTGCAGGGTTTTATCCTGACCATGAGCACTGGGGTGGTCGCTTATTCGACGGCGCAGCACCATCTGTATTATTCCGCCGGTCTGACCTTGTTGCTTAAGGTGCTGGTACTGCCCTGGCTGCTGCACCGGCTGATCCGCAAGTTGAAAATCAAGTGGGATGTGGAAACCCTGATTAATATCCCCACCACCATGCTGGCGGGGATCGTGCTGGTTATTTTTTCGTTTGATCTGGCTGCCCCCATTTCACAATTGTCCGATAGCGTCACGCGCGGCTTGATCGGCATTGCGCTGGCCAGCGTGTTGCTGTCGCTGTTGATGATGCTCACGCGGCGCAAGGCGGTATCGCAAGTGGTCGGTTTTTTGTCACTGGAAAACGGTCTGTTCTTTGCCGCTACCAGTGCTACACACGGCATGCCGCTGGTGGTTGAATTAGGCATCGCGCTGGACGTACTGGTCGCGACCTTTATTTTCGGGATTTTCTTCTTCCAGATCCGCGAGACTTTCGACAGTCTCGACATCAGTCACATGGAGACACTCAAAGATGATTGATCTACAGCTCACCATGCTGCTGGTCACGCCGTTGTTGGGCGGTCTGCTGCTGGCGCTATTCGGTTCGCGCTCATGGGCTGCCGAACTCAATTCGGTGATGAGCTTTTGCACACTGCTTGCAGCGGCGGTTCTCACCATGCGGGTGATCGATGCCGGTCCGCAAGTGAGCTTCAATGAGCAGTTCTTCATCGATCAGTTCAACGTATTCATCGTCGCGCTGACGGCGTTTGTTGCGTTTACCACCTCGCTGTTCTCTCGCCCTTATATGCGCATTGAACAGCATCATGGCCGACTCAGCACGCCGATGCTGCATCTGTACTACAGCATGTATCAGTTGTTCACCTTCACCATGCTGCTGGGCTTAACCTCCAACAACATGGGCATCATCTGGGTGGCGATGGAGGCGGCGACCCTGACCACGGTGCTGCTGGTCAGTCTGTATCGCACCCCCGCCAGTCTGGAAGCGGCCTGGAAGTATTTTATCCTGTGCGGAGTGGGCATCGCGCTGGCGCTGTTCGGTACCGTGCTGTTGTATTTCGCGGCGGAACGTGTGCTGGGCGAGGGCGGTAATGCCTTGCTCTGGACACATCTGAATCAGGTCAAGGGCGATCTGGAACCCACGGTGCTCAAACTCGCTTTTGTTTTTCTGCTGGTGGGTTACGGCACCAAGATTGGTCTGGTGCCGCTGCACAGCTGGTTGCCCGATGCGCATGCGGAAGGACCCACGCCGGTCTCCGCCGTGTTGTCCGGTCTGTTGCTCAACGTCGCACTCAATGCGGTGATGCGCAGCAAGGTGCTGGTGGATGGCTCGCTGGGTACGCATTTCGCGGGAAATCTGATGATGGGTTTCGGCCTGCTCTCGGTGGTGGTAGCGGCTTTATTGCTGTCGCGACAAAAGGACATCAAGCGCATGTTCGCTTATTCCTCGATCGA
>CAISHO010000124.1 GCA_903885165.1 uncultured Nitrosomonadales bacterium
GCGTGATCGATGCTGCAACGCAGTTCGATGACATTGCCATCCGCGTCTTTGATCGCCTCGTCGCAGCGCATCACATAACTGTGACGCAGACGAATTTCACCGCCCAGCGTCAGGCGCTTCCAACCGGCGGGCGGCACTTCGGCGAAATCATCGGCTTCGATGACTAGTTCAGGGCCGATCGCAACGAAACGTTTACCGAATTCAGGGTGATTAGGATGAAAATCTGCTTCACGCGTCAGCGCACCCTCAAAATTGGAGATCGTAACTTTGAGCGGATTAATCACCGCGACCACGCGTGGCGCGCTCTCTTCCAGATCTTCTCGGATCGCGCCTTCCATCACCACCATATCCACATTGTTTTCACCCTTGGACACGCCAATGCGCTTGGCAAATTCCCGGATACCCGCAGCAGTGTAACCGCGTCGACGCATACCGCTGATGGTTGGCATACGCGGATCGTCCCAGCCGAAAACCTTATTATCGTTGACTAGTTGCAACAGTTTGCGCTTGCTGGTGATAGTGTATTGCAACTCCAGCCGGGAGAATTCGTACTGGCGCGGATGACAGGGGATAGTGATGTTATCCAGCACCCAGTCGTAGAGCGGACGGTGATCCTCAAACTCCAGCGTGCAAATCGAATGGGTGATGCCTTCCAGCGCATCGGAGATGCAATGCGTGTAGTCGTACATCGGATAGATGCACCATTTGTCACCGGTGCGGATGTGATGCGCGCGGCGAATGCGATAAATCGCAGGATCGCGCATATTCATATTGGGAGACGACATATCGATCTTCGCCCGCAACACCATCGCCCCGTCGGCAAATTCGCCCGCCTTCATGCGCGCGAAAAGATCGAGATTTTCAGCGGATGAACGGTCGCGATTCGGACTGTTACGACCAGGCAGAGTCAGTGTGCCGCGATATTCTCGCATCTGCTCGGGCGTCAGGTCATCCACATACGCTAAACCCTTGTTGATCAGCTCAACGGCAAAATTATACAAGTCATCGAAATAATCCGATGCCCAGCGCACCGCGCCGTTCCATTCGAACCCCAGCCAGCGCACATCCTCTTGAATCGACAGCGCATATTCTTCACTTTCCTTTTCAGGATTGGTATCATCGAAGCGCAGATTGCACTTGCCCTGATAGTCTTCCGCAAGACCGAAATTCAGGCAGATGGATTTAGCGTGTCCGACGTGCAGATAACCGTTAGGCTCAGGTGGAAAACGCGTGACGATACTGCTGTGACGACCGGCTGCGAGATCCCCGTCGATGATCGTACGGATAAAATTAGAAACCGTGGCTGGAGAAACTTCGGGCAAACGAGGACTGCTCATACGGGAACTTCCTGTAACTTTAGGTTGGATAGACGAAACTATTTTTGGATTTTACCCGAAAACAGGCTCGCCAACCCCGGCAGCGCGCATCAAAATCACATTAACCTTGTGAAAACACCCCGGATATTTGGTAGAATTAGAAAAGAATTATGTAAGCGCGTCTCGTGCGTACCCACAGGATATGAATTACCGATGAATATATTGAACCGATTTAGCAAAACCCGCTTTGCCCGCCAGCACATTTCCGCCACGTTACTGATCGGTTCAGTACTGCTTGGCGCCAGCATGGCATCCAACGCAGATGAACTTCAAGAGGCCACGCAATTATTCAAACAAGGACAGCAAGCGCCCGCGTTAACCAAACTGAATAACTACTTGGCGAACAAGCCCAGAGACGCGCAAGGCCGCTTCCTGAAAGGGCTGATCCTCACACAACAAGGCAAGACGGCAGATGCAATCAAGGTGTTTTCCGGTTTGACGGAAGATTATCCGGAACTGCCTGAACCTTACAACAATCTGGCCGTACTCTATGCCAGCCAGAGTCAATACGACAAAGCCAAGTCATCCCTGGAAATGGCGATACGCACTCATCCTAGCTATGCAACCGCGCACGAGAATCTGGGCGATATCTATGCCAAGATGGCGAGTCAGGCTTATGACCGCGCTTTGCAACTGGACAGCAACAATCCGGCGACTCAAACCAAACTGGCGATGATTCAGGATTTGTTTACTGATAAGCCGCGCAGCAAAGCAACCGCCGCGCGCGACACCGGACTTTTCGGCACCAAAGCGGTAGCAACTACACCAGTTAAAGCAGAAGTCGCGTCAGCCAAGACAGCAACAGCCGTCACGGCACCGGTGGTCACAGCACCTGCCAAAATCACAGCAGCGCCAGTAAAAGTCGCAGCTGAAAAACCAGCCGCAGAAAAGCCAGTCGCTGAAAAACCAGCCGCATCTGACAAGTCTCACGATGTACTGTTAACTGTCAACGCATGGGCTGCAGCATGGTCATCACAAAACGTGAAGAAATATTTATCTTACTATGCTGCCGACTTCCACACGCCGGATCATGAAACACGAACTAACTGGGAGGCCAGCCGTAAAGACAGGATCAGCAAGCCTAAAAGCATTGAAGTGGTCGTGAGCAACGGCGTAGTTGATTTCACGGACGACAACCACGCCACCGTTAAATTCCATCAAAAATATCGCTCCAGCAGTATCAAGGCCGCAGGCCCCAAGACGCTGCTGATGGTTAAATCGGGCAGCAGCTGGTTTATCCTGGAAGAGCGCTCGAATTGATATGATGCTGGCTAGACTCTCACTCCTTTTATGCTGCATTTTGGCCGGGACTGCGTATGCCGCAACCGAATCAAGCAAGGTAGAAGCAGGAAAGAGAATCATTCCGAATTTATTTTCAAACAAGGCCGAAACGGGTGAACGCAAGCCTGAAGTAAATGCACCGGCCACCCAACCTGTCTCAGCATCGCAAACAGCCGTCAAAGCCATGCCCGCAAAAAAACTTGCGTACACCAAAATCACGGCTAAACCCGTAGTCAGAGACAAGACACAAACCCCTGTCAATACCGTTAAGGCATGGGCTGCGGCATGGTCAGCGAAAGACACTGACAAATATTTAGCATTTTATGCGCCCGACTTCCATACACCGGAGGGTGTCAGCCGCAACGACTGGGAAGCGCAGCGCCGCGAGCGCATCGCAAAACCTGCAAATATCGCTGTACAGGCAAGAAACATAAAAGTTGATTTTAGCGACGAGTCACACGCGAGCGTCAAATTTCATCAGCGTTATCTCGCCAGCAACATCAAGTCCGCCGACAATAAAACGCTGTTAATGGTAAAGTCCGGCGATAATTGGCTTATCCAGGAAGAACGAAAAAATTAATATGAAGATGCGCCTCTTTATTCTCACGCTTTGCAGCATGCTGATCGGCACGGTTCAGGCCGCAACTGACACACGCACCACCGAAACCAAACTCGCTGAGAGTCTGATGGCGATCAAGAACAACCATCTTGATCTTGCCATGAATGAAGTGGATAGCCTGCTGCGCGTCAACCCTAATTACAAACTGGCACAACTAGTCAAAGGCGATTTGTTAATGGCTAAAGCCGGCGCCATTACCAGTTTCGGCAGTGCCCCGCACGGCTCTGGCGACAAGATTCAGGACCTGCGTGACGAGGCCCGTGTACGCATACAACGCGCCCAGGCTCAGCCGCAGACCCAGCACGCACCGCGCTACTTGTGGAAACTCAATGCACAACAGAAATATGCGTTGGTTGTCGACACCAGTCGTTCCACCCTGTATGTTTACGAAAACATAGACGGGGAGCCTCGCTATGTGACTGATTTTTATGTAACGATAGGTAAACTCGGCACAGAAAAAGCAGTGACTGGCGATCAGCGTACGCCTATCGGCGTGTATTTCATCCAGGCCAATCTGCCCAAAAAGCAACTGGCTGACATGTATGGCAGCGGTGCCTATCCACTCAGCTACCCGAACGAATGGGATAAAAGAAATGGCCGTACCGGCAGAGGCATCTGGTTGCACGGCACATCCAGCGACACTTACAGCCGCCCACCCCGCGCCAGCAACGGGTGCGTCGTGCTGGGCAACGAAGATCTGAACAAACTCTCGCCCTATCTGCAAGTGGGTATCACACCGGTTATCATCACCAACAAGATGGCGTGGAACAACAGCGACGACGAGGCAGATCGCACCGCCTTGCTGCAAGAACTGGAACTGTGGCGCAAAGATTGGGCCAGCCTGGACACCAACGCCTATTTGAAGCATTACTCACGTAATTTCGCCAGCGAAAATACCAACTACGATACGTGGGTTCGTCAAAAACAGACAGTCAATGCAGGTAAATCCTGGATTAAACTCAATTTGTCTGACATCAGCCTGCTCACATATCCTGAGCAACCTGATATGGTCGTGGTCAATTTTGAACAGGATTACACCAGTAGCAATCTGACGAATCGCATGAAGAAGCGCCAATACTGGATCAAGAAAAACAATCACTGGCAAATCGTCTACGAAGGTGCCGCATAATGAATATCAAATCCTTCTTTACCGCGCTGCTCGCACTGATATTGTGCGTTGTTATGCAATCCTCTTATTCTTTAACTCAAGGCAAACAAAAAATGGTCAAACTGCACACTAATCTGGGCGTAATCACATTGCAACTGGACGCTGAAAAGGCACCTGAAACTGTCAAGAATTTTCTTAGCTATGTTAACGCCGGCTTCTATGAAAACACCATTTTTCATCGTGTCATCGAAGGCTTCATGATTCAAGGTGGTGGTTTTGAGCCTGGCATGAATCAGAAAAAGGTCAATGCGCCGATCAAGAACGAAGCAGCCAACGGCCTGAAAAACGACAAATACACGATTGCCATGGCACGTACCGGCGACCCGCATTCCGCGACTGCGCAATTCTTCATCAATACCGGCACAGACAACAGTTTCCTGAACTATCCAGGCCAGGACGGCTGGGGCTATTGCGTGTTCGGTAAGGTTGTCGAAGGCATGGATGTCGTCGATGCAATCCGCAAGGTCAAGACCGGCAGCAAGGCTGGTCACCAGGATGTGCCACGTGAAGATGTGATCATCACCAAGGCGGAAGTAGTTAAATAAGGATTGAGGAGTGAGGATCGAGGATCGAGTGAAAGGCGGCGCAGTGGTTTTGCCCCAATCCTCAATCCCCGATCCTCAATTCTCCTTATTTATCTCGGATCTCCACTTAAGCGCAGATCACCCTCACAGCACGGCGGCGTTCGATGATTTCATCGCCACCGCAGCATGCCAAGCTGAAGCGCTCTATGTGCTAGGCGATCTGTTCGAGTATTGGGCTGGCGATGATGACCTGCACGCTCCCTTTCACCAACACGTCATAGACGCATTTCGCAGCCTTAGAGACACACGCGTTTATCTGATGCACGGCAATCGCGACTTGCTGATGGGTGAAGAGTTAGCGCATGCTTGTAACGCAACGCTGCTAGCAGATCCGACCTTGATCGATTTATACGGAACACCGACACTGATCTCTCACGGCGATGCGCTGTGCACCGACGACATCGAATATCAGAAATTCAGAACCCTTGTCCACTCAGTCGATTTTAAAGCCGATTTTTTAGCCAAATCACTCGCTGAGCGCAAAGCCTATATCGAGCAATTGCGCCGCCACAGCGAAACAGAAAAAAAATCCAAAAATATGTCCATCATGGACGTCAACAACGAAGCCGTTGCAGGCCTGCTACGCGCATTCGACTACCCGCGCATGATCCACGGTCACACACACCGCCCGGCACGTCATGAACACCTCATAGACGGGCATCTGTGCGAACGCTGGGTACTAAGCGACTGGGACAGCCAAATCGCCGTCTTACGCTGCGACAACAGCGGCATCCGCTTTCAAAGCATCAGTTAATGCCGGCGGCAGATCGGCAGCTGTCAATTCAGACCCTGCCGAACACCCATCAACATAAACTAAGGAAATACTAAATTATTCACTTAAACTGTCGTTGCGAGCGCGAACGAAGTGTGGCGGGCGGCAACCCAGTACATTGATAATAAAACAAATTATGGGTTGCCACGTCGCTACGCTCCTCGCAAAGACGAATTTTTCAGTGTTTCCCTAAATCTCTTTAATCGCCCGATTGCCGATGCGGTTAGAAAAACGGCTCATACAGTTCTGCACTTCGATTTCGACTTTAGCGCTTCGACCTCCGTACACATGGCTCTTTAGCCAGACTACCTCTGCTTTGATCGCGTCATCCCCCGCGACGGTGTGATGCCAGCATTTTTTATCGCCATCCCAGCGATAGCCGCGCGCTTTGAGTATGTCCTTGGTCTCAAAAGGCGAACCTGTCGCGAACACCTGATAACTCTTCTGAGCCAGACTATTCAGTATGGATTTCATCACCAGTTCACCAGACTTTGGCAGCCGCTGCTGCAAAATTTCCAGCAAGGCGTAACAATCTCCTTCGGCCCGGTGCGCCTCGTAAAAGAAGCCATACTGGTAGGCAATGTAATCGAGCTTGGCTGAGCCTATGCCCTCTTCCCGCCAGTCCACTTGTGCAAATGAGCAACCCCATGGCAGCGCTTCAAATATTGGCAAACGCTTTTCCAGAAAGACACGGTCGAATTTTGAGTTGTGCGCGATCACCAGACTCACACCGGCAAGAAATGTGGATACGGCATCATCATCAATACGGCGACCGGCGACCATCTCATCAGTGATGCCATGAACGGCAATGGATTCGGGTGGAATGGGAAAGCCGGGATCTTCAAGTTGATCGAAACTACCCAAAACCCTGTATGCGCTGCCGGTGTCAGGATCGTACTCGAACAATACCATCCCCAACTCGATGATCGCATCCTTATCGTGATTGACACCGGTCGTCTCGGTATCGACCACCACCCCCAGCGACAAGGCGCGTCCACCTGCGTCGTTAAACATCTCGCGAGGCCGTATCCGGCGTATCACCTTAAAATCCGGATGCGCGTCTAAACATTGGAGCGCGTCAGCAACAATATCCTTATTAATTAACATATTCCCTCACCTGTTTATTCCTGATGAATCCTATAATTCAAGTCGGATTAAAATTCTACCTGCTAAACAAATCTGTTCTGAGCATCGACATCAACGCATAAGTCACAGCAGCACGCTCTTAATGGCCGCCATGCACAGCAGCGCATAACCGGCAGCCAGCAGGTCATCGAACATCACACCCAGACCGCCGTGCCAGTTGCTATCAAAATAACGGATCGGTTGCGGCTTGAGAATATCGAAAAAGCGGAACAGGGCAAAGGCCAGCAGCGACCAAGCCCAACCCGGCGGCGTAAAAAACAACACCAGCAACATCGCGACAATTTCATCCCAGACGATGCCGCCGTAATCCGCGACACCCAGTGCACGACCGGTGATGTCGCACACCCACACGCCGATGGCGAAGGCCCAGATCAGCACGAACAGAAAAACTGCGTCGGATAATCGAGGCGCGAGATACCAGTAGATCGGGAAAGCGGCCATCGTGCCGAACGTGCCGGGCGCTTTTCTGGCCAACCCGCTGCCGAAGCCAAAGGACAACAAATGCGCCGGATGACTGAAAATAAATTTCCAGCTAGGCGTAACTTTTAATTCATCGGAAGTGGTCATAAGCTGCGCCTTTTAAATGAATCGAACTACCCTCTGCATCGAGCACTAGACAGCCAGAGCCTGCGACGATACGGCCTATACAGGCCAACTGTGCACCTAAACTTTGCAGCGCATCATGTAGCGCTGCGGGGACGGTAAAACAAAGCTCGTAATCGTCTCCACCCGACAGGGCACAAGTACTGATTAGCTCAGGGTAGCCGCGCAAGGTGGCAGAGACAGGAAGACGCACGAATTCTATTTCCGCTCCCACCCCGGAGGCGGTCAGTATATGAGCCAAATCACCCAATAAGCCGTCGGAGACATCGATCGCGCTGTTGGCGATGCCGCGCAGTGCGCGCCCCAAGGCAACTCGCGGTTGCGGCTGATGCAAAGAAGGTGCACAAAGGTTGTATTCGGAATCACTTAACGCTACGCGACCTTGCAGATGCGCCAGCGCCAGCGCCGCGTCGCCTAAGCAACCTGACACCCAGACTTCATCGCCCACTTTTGCGCCGCTGCGCCGCAAGGCCTGATTAGCCTCGGCTTCACCGAAGATCGTCACGCACAGATTCAACGGGCCGCGCGTGGTATCACCGCCAACCAGCTCCAACCCGTGTTGATCGGCCAGCGCAAAAAATCCGGCGGAAAAACGTTCCAGCCAGATATCATCGGCTTGAGGCAGTGAGATCGCCAGCGTCGCCCAGCGAGGGATAGCCCCCATCGCCGCCAGATCGGACAGATTCACCGCCAGCGTTTTATGGCCCAAAAGATAGGGATCTGCATCGGGAAAGAAATGCGTACCGGCAACCAGCATGTCGGACGACACCGCAAGCACGAATCCTTCCCGCACTTGCAGCAAGGCCGCATCGTCCCCGACACCCAGCAAGGCACCGGGCGTCGCACGCGTAAAGTGACGTCGAATCAGATCGAATTCAGACATTGTTAGCCTGTAGCTAGTAGCTGATAGCAACATCGCGCTACCAGCTGTTCCTTGCTATCTTGCCGCGAACTCGACAGCGCGAACCTTGGGTGCCAATTTGTCCAGCACGCCGTTGACGTACTTATGTCCGTCTGTACCGCCGAAGGTTTTGGCCAGTTCAACTGCCTCGTTGATCACGACCTTGTACGGCACTTCCAGTTGCTGCGACAACTCATAGGCTGCCAGCAGTAATACTGAAAATTCTACCGTGCTCAACTCTTCCAGCGCGCGGTCGAGATATGGCGTCAATAAAGCCTCGATGTCCGCGTGTTGTGCCAGCACGCCGCGCAACAGTTTGGAATACATAGGCTTGTCGTAGCGACCGAGATTTTTTTCGCCCTGCATGTGCTTCTCGATGTCAGACGCATCCGTGCCCGACACGCGCCACTGGTAAATCCCTTGCAGCGCCAGCTCCCGTGCGCGATGGCGCGGGCTCTTTTGCGGAGAATTCTTTAATGCAGTCGCATCGATCACAGCGCTCATGCCAGATCACGCAGCAAATTAGCCATTTCAACGGCGGCATCTGCGGCTTCACTGCCCTTGACGCTGATGCGTGCCAGCGCCTGATCGTCGTCGTTAGTGGTGAGGATCGCATTGGCGATCGGCACTCCACAGGCCAGTTGCACATCGCCTACCCCACGTGCGGATTCATTCGACACCACCTCAAAATGGTAGGTATCGCCACGGATCACCGCGCCCAGCGCGATCAGCGCATCAAATTTTTCGCTGTCCGCCATGTGCAACAGCACCAGTGGAATTTCCAGCGCGCCGGGTACGGTTGCCAGCGTGATATCGTCTTCGGCAACGCCTAAATGAACCAGTTGCGCACGGCAGGAAGCCAGCAGCCCTTCACACACTTCCGGGTTAAAACGACTTTGCACGATGCCGATACGCAAGCCCTTGCCGTCCAGATTCTTTTCGATTTCTTTCATTGTCCTGCTCCTTTATTCGTGACTGGCGTAACCTGTCACTTCCAAACCAAAACCTGCCATGCTCGGCATCTTATGCGGCGTAGCCAACAATCGCATTTTACCCACATTCAAGTCGCGCAATATCTGCGCGCCGATACCATAACTGCGTGGATCCCAGTGACCGTGCTGTCCTAAACCTGCGTCACCACTCGCACGCGCCAGCAAATCAGCGGGCGTCTCAGCGCGATGCAGCAACACCAGCACACAGGCATCAGCACCGGCCATTTTTGTCATGGCCTGATGCACGCTGGTCGATGAGCCCGCTGTCTTTTGTTCCATAAAATCCATCACAGACAATGGCTCATGCACCCGAACCAGCGTTTCAACATCTTGATTAATTTCACCTTTTACCAAAGCCAGATGTGTACGCTGCGTCGTCTTGTCCACATAAGTTGCGAGATCAAATTCACCATACGCCGTCTGTATCTTGCGACGTGATACGCGCTCCACCAGCTTTTCATGCTGACTACGATGTTCGATCAGATCCGCGATCGTACCGATCTTCAAGCCGTGCAATTTCGCATATTCGATCAAATCGGGCAGACGCGCCATTTCGCCGTCATCTTTGAGAATTTCGCAGATCACCGACGCAGGCGTTAATCCGGCCAGTTGCGCCAAATCGCATCCGGCTTCAGTGTGTCCGGCACGAACCAGCACACCACCGTTTTGCGCACGCAACGGGAAAATATGTCCCGGCTGCACGATGTCGGCGGGCTTGGCATTCTTATCGGCAGCCACCAGCACGGTACGCGCCCGGTCTCCTGCCGAAATTCCAGTGGTCACGCCGGTCGCCGCTTCAATCGACATGGTGAAATTGGTTGCCAGTTGCAGACCATTTTCCTGCACCATCAAGGGCAAATTGATCTGGCGGCAATGCGCTTCAGTCAGCGTCAGGCAAATCAGCCCGCGACCGTGACGCGCCATGAAGTTGATCTTTTCCGGCGTAGCAAATTCAGCCGCGAACACCAGATCGCCCTCGTTTTCCCGGTCTTCTTCATCGACCAGGATAACCATATTGCCACGGCGGATTTCCGCAATGATATCTTCTACCGGTGAAATTCCTGTCATATCACTTCTTTCTGCATCATACGTTCTACATAGCGCGCGATCAGGTCTATTTCCAGATTGACCTTCGCCCCCGTTCTCAATTCATTCAACGTCGTCACGTCCAGCGTGTGCGGGATTAGATTCACCTCAAACTCTGAGCCTGTAACATGATTCACCGTGAGACTCACGCCATTAATGGTGATCGAGCCTTTCACCGCGATGAACTTAGCGAGTTGATGCGGCGCGCGCACCACCAGACGCCAGCTCTCGCCGATGTCGTTGAAAGCCACCACTTCGCCCACGCCGTCCACATGACCACTGACCAGATGTCCGCCCAGACGATCGGACAGACGCAGTGCCTTTTCCAGATTGACGCGCGCGCCCTGATGTTCCAGACCCACCGTGCAGTTCAAGGTTTCGCGCGATACGTCCACGGTAAAGGTGCGACCATCAATCTGCACCGCCGTCAGACACACACCATTCACCGCGATACTGTCGCCCAACTGCACGTCATCCATGCCCAGCACTTCAGTCGCCACCGACAAGCGCAACCCGCCATCTCTGTCGTCCGCTCTGGTGATAATGCCTACATCCGCTATGATTCCACTAAACATAAACTCCCTCCCTAGCCCTCCCCCTGTCAGGGTGAGGGGATCACGTACTTATTTTGACGGTGATGCGTAAATCGCAACCGACCTGACGCACATCGCCAAAGATTAGGTCGACGCGCTGATCAAGTCCGGTCAACTCGCCCAAGTCCGCCATACCACGCGCCGCATTACCCAGCAGCTGCGGTGCAATATACAGCAACAACTCGTCCACCAATCCGGCTTTGAGCAACGCGCCGTTCAAAATCGCACCTGCCTCAACCAATACCTCGTTGCAGCCCCGCGCCGCCAGATTGATCAACATCGCTGGCAAATCAACCTGCCCATTGCCATCAGACAACACCACAACCTCAGCACCAAACTCTTGTAACTTATTGATTTTCAATAAATTATTCTCAGCGGAATAAATCAGCGTCTTGCCGCCCTGCAAAATCTTCGCGTTGAGCGGCATACGCAAGCGGCTGTCGAGCACAACACGCAATGGCTGACGTTCAACTTCAAACTCCCGCACATTCAATTGTGCATCGTCGGCCAGCACCGTGTTGATGCCGGTCATCACCGCACAGGAGCGCGCCCGCCAGTGTTGCACATCACGCCTGGCATCCGAACCGGTAATCCACTGACTGACGCCGTTGGCCAGTGCCGTGCGTCCATCCAGACTCATGCCGATCTTGCTACGCAGCAAGGGGCGACCGCGTGACATACGCGAGACAAAACC
>CAISHO010000125.1 GCA_903885165.1 uncultured Nitrosomonadales bacterium
CGTCAGCATCACTGTTGCGTTGATCAACCCGATCGCGATGGAAGAAGGTCTGCGTTTCGCGATTCGCGAAGGTGGTCGTACTGTTGGCGCGGGTGTTGTAGCCAAGATCATCGAGTAATAGCTGGATTGAGGATTGAGGATCGGGGATTGAGTTATTTGTGCTCACTCGCTGATCCTCTTTTCTTTTTTGTTGCAATTGTATTTCATTACGAATACAATGCGCCCCCTCACGTGGATTAGTGCGCGTGAGTTCGTTCTTTAATTAGCGGCATTGCCGCAGTCGCCCGAGAAAATATATGCAAAGTCAAAAAATTCGCATTCGCCTCAAAGCGTTTGATTATCGTTTGATCGATCAATCTGCTGCCCGTATTGTTGAAACAGCCAAGCGCACTGGCGCTGTCGTTAATGGTCCTGTTCCATTGCCTACTAAGATTGAGCGTTTTGATGTGCTGCGTTCACCGCACGTCAATAAGACATCTCGCGATCAATTCGAAATTCGTACCCACTTGCGTTTGATGGACATCATCGATCCTACTGATAAAACAGTGGATGCTTTGATGAAACTTGATCTGCCAGCCGGTGTGGATGTAGAAATCAAGTTGCAGTAAGAAAAGAAGCTTGTAGCGAGTTGCTTGTAGCTGTCGAAAGCTACAGGCTGTCAGCTAAAAGCTGAATGTTGTAAAAAGAATCGGCTGACCAATTGTAGTTGGCCCCTTAACAAGAGGAAATTAAAATGAGCTTAGGACTTGTCGGTCGCAAGATTGGCATGACCCGCGTATTTACCGAAGACGGAACATCGTTGCCGGTAACTGTGCTGGAAGTGTCCAATAATCGTATTACTCAGGTTAAATCCGTTAGTACTGATGGTTATACTGCTGTGCAACTTGCACACGGTGTACGTCGTGCTACCCGTGTCAGCAAAGCTGCTGCCGGACACTATGCTAAGGCTGGTGTGGAAGCTGGTAGTGCGCTGAAAGAATTTACTGTCACCCCTGAACAATTGAACGATCTTCAACTTGGCGCAAACGTCAGTGTTGAAATCTTTCAGGTCGGTCAGTTGGTTGATGTAACTGGTACGACTAAGGGTAAGGGCTATGCCGGTACCATTAAGCGTCACCATTTCAAATCCGGTCGTGCTTCACACGGTAACTCAAAGTCACATAACGTACCGGGTTCTATCGGTATGGCGCAAGATCCTGGTCGTGTTTTCCCAGGTAAGCGCATGACGGGTCATCTCGGTGATGAGCAGCGTACCGTTCAAAATCTACAAATCGTGCGTGTTGACGTTGCTCGTCAATTATTGCTGGTTAAGGGCGCCGTTCCTGGTTGCACTAACAGCAAGATTATCGTGCGTCCCGCAGTGAAGGCAGGTGCCTAATGGAACTCAAAGTCATTAATGATAAAGGTCTGTCATCCGCGAATCTGGTAGCTTCTGACGAAGTTTTCGGTCGTGGTTACAACGAAGATCTGGTGCATCAGCTGGTAACAGCTTATCAAGCAAATGCTCGCGCTGGTAACAGCAAGCAAAAGAGCCGTTGCGAAATCGCCAAGAGTACTCGCAAGCCATTTGCCCAAAAGGGTACTGGCCGCGCGCGTGCCGGTATGGCCTCCAGCCCGTTGTGGCGTGGTGGTGGTAAGATTTTCCCTAACACAGGCGAAGAAAACTACTCGCAAAAAGTTAACCGTAAGATGTATCGCGCAGGTTTTGCAGCGATTCTGTCCCGTCTGGTTGCTGAAGAGCGTTTGGTTGTGATCGAAGATCTGACTGTTGATGCGCCTAAGACCAAGCTTTTGGCTGACAAAATCAAGGGTTTGGGTATTGCTGGTCGCGTTCTCGTGATCACAGACAGCATGGATGAAAATCTGTACTTGTCATCACGTAATCTGCCTAACGTACTGGTTCTGGAAGCATATCAGGCTGATCCTGTCAGCTTGGTTCGTTTTCCAAATGTCATCGTGACACGCGGTGCGGTAGCTAAAATTGAGGAGATGTTCGCATGAGTGCACAACCATATAGTCAAGAGCGTTTGATGAAGGTTTTGGTCGCGCCGCTGATCTCTGAAAAAGCAACTTACGTCGCTGACAAATACGAACAAGTTGCTTTCAAGGTAACTACTGATGCGACTAAGCCAGAAATCAAGGCTGCCGTTGAATTCATGTTCAATGTCAAAGTTGACAGTGTTCAGGTTGCTTCTGTAAAGGGCAAAGTAAAACGCTCAGGTCGCTTCGTTGGTCGTCGTAATAACTGGAAGAAAGCTTACGTTTGTTTGGCTTCCGGTCAGGAAATTAACTTCGCTGTAAGCGAGCAAGGATAATTATCATGGCATTGATTAAACTAAAACCAACGACCCCGGGTCAACGCGCAGTAGTTCGCCTTGTTAATCCTGAGTTGCACAAGGGTAAGCCTTTAGCTTCATTGCTCGAAAAGCAAACGAAGACTGCGGGTCGTAACAACAACGGTCATATCACGACTCGTCATATGGGTGGTGGGCATAAGCAACATTACCGTCTGATCGACTTCAAGCGCAATAAAGATGGCATTCCATGCACGGTAGAACGTCTGGAATACGATCCTAACCGTACTGCGAATATCGCATTGTTGTTGTATGTAGATGGCGAACGTCGCTACATCATTGCACCTAAGGGGATTTCTGCTGGTGCCGCACTGATCAGTGGTTCCGATGCGCCTATCAAGGCGGGTAATGCTATGCCTTTGCGCAACATTCCAGTCGGTTCGACGATTCATTGCATCGAAATGTTGCCAGGTAAGGGTGCTCAATTGGCACGCTCCGCCGGTACTTCGGTTCAGTTGTTGGCACGTGATGGAAGCTACGCTCAATTGCGTTTGCGTTCAGGCGAAATTCGCAAAGTTCATATCGACTGCAAAGCGACTTTGGGCGAAGTGGGTAACTCTGAGCACAGTCTGCGTTCTATCGGTAAAGCTGGCGCGATGCGTTGGCGCGGTGTTCGTCCTACCGTTCGCGGTGTGGTCATGAACCCGGTCGATCACCCTCACGGTGGTGGTGAAGGTAAGACTGCAGCTGGTCGTCATCCGGTTAGCCCATGGGGTGTTCCGGCTAAGGGCTTCCGTACACGTCGAAACAAGCGCACAAACAGCATGATCGTGCGTCGTCGTTTTAAGGCTTAAGGGGTAATTAAACATGGCACGTTCCATTAAAAAAGGTCCATTTGTTGACGCACATTTACTCAAGAAAGTTGAGACTGTGCGCGCTACGAATGACAAGCGCCCGGTAAAAACCTGGTCACGCCGTTCAACGGTGTTGCCTGAGTTTGTCGGTTTGACGATTGCAGTACACAACGGTAAGCAACATATTCCTGTGTACATTTCTGAAAACATGGTAGGTCATAAGTTGGGTGAATTTTCCCTGACTCGTACCTTCAAGGGTCATGCTGCTGATAAAAAAGCAGTGAAGAGATAAGAGGATATGATGACTACGACTACTGCAGTTGCAAAAAACATACACCTCTCCGCACAAAAGGCTCGCCTGGTTGCGGATCAGATTCGCGGTTTGCCAGTTGCGCAAGCGCTTAACATACTGAACTTCAGCCCTAAAAAAGGTGCTGGTATCATCAAGAAAGCTCTGGATTCAGCAATTGCTAATGCAGAACACAATGATGGTGCTGATATCGATGAGTTGAAGGTTAAGGTCATCTACGTTGACAAGGCATCATCGCTGAAGCGCTTCATGGCTCGTGCGAAGGGTCGCGGCAATAAGATCGAAAAGCAGACCTGTCATATCACTGTTAGTGTCGGAAGCTGAGGATAAATATGGGACAGAAAATTCATCCAACCGGTTTCCGGTTGAGCGTTCGTAAGAACTGGGATTCCAAGTGGTATGCAAATAGCGAAAATTTCGCAAGTTTGCTGTTGAAAGACATCGAAGTTCGTGCCTATCTGAAGAAAAAGCTGGCTGCTGCTAGCGTTTCCAAGATCGTTATCGAGCGTCCGGCTAAGAGTGCAAAGGTTACGATCTACACTGCACGTCCTGGTATGGTTATCGGCAAGAAGGGCGAAGATATCGAAATCTTGCGCGCTGAATTGCGTAAGCGTATGGGTCTGCAATCTGTTGATCTGGCGATTGAAGAAGTTCGTAAGCCTGAAATTGATGCTCAATTGATCGCAGATAACATTACTGCTCAGTTGGAAAAGCGCATTATGTTCCGTCGTGCGATGAAGCGTTCTATGCAAAACGCAATGCGTCTGGGTGCTTTGGGCATCAAGATCATGAGTGCGGGTCGCTTGAACGGTATTGAAATCGCTCGTACAGAGTGGTATCGCGAAGGCCGTGTGCCATTGCATACACTGCGTGCAGATATCGATTATGGTACTTCAGAAGCTCAAACAACGTATGGCATCATCGGCGTTAAGGTTTGGGTCTATAAGGGTGATTACGGTACGGAACTGGTAGCCCCAGTTGCTGCTGAACCGGAAAAACGTGTAAAGAAGCCAGGAGCTAAGCATGCTACAGCCAGCTAGAAGAAAATACCGTAAGGAACAAAAGGGCCGTAACACCGGGATTGCTACTCGTGGCAACAAGGTAAGTTTCGGTGAATTTGGTCTGAAGTCTGTTGCTCGCGGTCGTTTGACTGCTCGTCAGATCGAAGCCGCTCGTCGCGCAATGACTCGTCATATCAAGCGTGGTGGTCGTATCTGGATTCGCGTGTTCCCGGACAAGCCAATTTCCAAGAAGCCAGCTGAAGTTCGTATGGGTAATGGTAAGGGTAATCCTGAGTACTACGTCGCCGAGATTCAACCTGGCAAGATGTTGTACGAAATGGACGGCGTTAGTGAAGAACTGGCCCGTGAAGCGTTTAAGCTGGCATCTGCAAAGTTGCCGCTTGCGACTGTTTTTGTCGTTAGACAGGTAGGTGAATAACATGAAGGCTAGTGAACTTAAACTCAAGTCTAAAGCGGAATTGCAAACAGAACTGCTCTCTCTGACCAAGTCTCAATTTGGTATGCGTATGCAGGTTGCAACTCAGCAAATGACCAAGACCAGCGAATTGCGTAATGTACGTCGTGATATTGCGCGTATTAAAACCGTAATGAAGCAGAAGGATGCACAGTGATGAGCGATTCTAAACTTAAGCGTACCCTGACCGGTACTGTAACAAGTGACAAAATGGACAAGACAGTGACTGTCTTGGTCGAACGTAAGGTTAAGCATCCTTTGTTGGGTAAAATTATTCGCGTATCCAAAAAGTACCACGCGCATGATGAAACTAACGAATGCCATACCGGTGATGTCGTTACGATTGAAGAGTGCCGTCCTCTGGCTAAAACCAAAGCATGGCGTGTCGCTAAGGTTGCATAGACACAACTTCAATTTTATTGAAATATAGCTTGCAAGTTTTTTTAACTTGCATATAATACGCGGCTTGTTACATCGCCGCTAGCGGCGTCCTTAACCCGAACGGGTTCCAAAACTGGCCGCTGTTAGCGGAAAAAGTTGGAGATTAAATAATGATACAAATGCAGTCTGTTTTAGATGTGGCTGACAATACCGGTGCGCGTTCTGTAATGTGCATCAAGGTTTTGGGTGGTTCAAAGCGTCGTTATGCTTCCGTTGGTGATGTTATCAAGGTAAGCATCAGAGATGCGGCTCCACGTGGTCGTGTAAAGAAGGGCGAAGTCTACAATGCTGTTGTTGTTCGTACAGCGTATGGTGTTCGTCGTTCTGATGGTTCCCTGGTTAAGTTTGACGGTAATGCTGCAGTTTTGCTCAATGCAAAACTTGAGCCTATCGGCACACGTATCTTCGGACCAGTCACACGTGAGTTGCGTACTGAGAAGTTTATGAAGATCGTTTCGCTTGCACCAGAAGTGGTTTAAGTGATAACGGGTCGATTCGAGGAAAAACATGCGTAAGATTAAAAAGAACGATGACGTAATCGTCATTGCTGGCAAAGACAAGGGTAATCGCGGTAGTGTACTGCGTGTTCTTGGTGACTACTTGATGGTTGGTGGTATCAACAAAGTCAAGAAGCATCAAAAGCCTAACCCTGTTAAAGGTGTTGCTGGCGGTATCGTCGAAAAAGAGGCACCAATTCATATTTCGAATGTAGCTTTGTATAACGCTGCAACAAATAAGGGTGATCGAGTCGGTATTAAAACGTTGGAAGATGGCCGCAAAGTGCGTGTTTTCAGATCTAACGGCGAAGTTATTGACGCTTAAGGGGTATTAGATGGCTCGTTTGTATGAGTTTTATAAAGATAAGGTTGCTGCTGATCTTATGGTGCAATTCGGTTACAAGTCAGTAATGGAAGTGCCTCGCATCGAAAAAATCACACTCAATATGGGTGTTGGTGAAGCGGTTGCAGATAAGAAGGTAATGGAATTTGCTGTTGCTGACATGCAAAAAATTGCAGGTCAAAAGCCTGTTGTTACATTGTCTAAGAAGTCTATTGCTGGCTTTAAGATTCGCGAAGGTTACCCGGTTGGTTGTAAGGTGACTTTGCGTAAAGAGCGTATGTATGACTTCCTGGATCGTCTGATTACGATTGCAATTCCTCGTATTCGTGACTTCCGTGGTATTTCTGGCAAGTCTTTTGATGGCCGTGGTAATTACAACATGGGTATCAAAGAGCAGATTATTTTTCCTGAAATCGAATATGAAAAAGTTGATGCCCTGCGTGGTATGAACATCACTATTACGACTTCGGCGAAAACTGACGAAGAAGCGAAGGCTCTTCTGTTGGCTTTCAAGCTCCCATTAAAGAAATGAGGGATTAGCAATGGCTAAGATGGCAGTAATTAATCGCGATCTAAAACGTCGTGAAATCGTAAAGAAATTTGCGGTCAAGCGTGCAGCTTTGGTTGCAACTATTTCCAACACAAAGGCGAGTGATGAAGAGCGTGCTGCTGCACGTACTAAGTTGCAAGCATTGCCACGGGATTCAAGTCCGGTGCGTTTGCGTAATCGTTGTGCGTTGACAGGACGTCCTCGCGGAACATTTAGCAAATTTGGTTTGGGCCGCACCAAGGTTCGTGAATTCGCGATGCGTGGTGAGATTCCCGGTGTCGTTAAGGCTAGCTGGTAGGAGAAAAAATTATGAGTATGAGTGATCCAATCTCCGATATGTTGACGCGCATTCGTAATGCGCAGATGGCGGAAAAAGCTACTGTTTCAATGCCTTCTTCAAAATTGAAAGTCGCTATTGCGGTACTTTTGAAAGAAGAAGGTTATGTTGATGGCTATAAAGTAAATCAAGGTGAGGGCGGCAAAGCTACCCTGGAAATTGGTTTGAAATACTATAGTGGTCGTCCAGTTATTGAAAAGATTCAACGCATTAGTCGTCCTGGTCTACGTATTTACAAGGGAAACAATGATATTCCTAAGGTAATGAATGGCTTAGGTATTGCTATTGTTTCTACTTCGAAGGGTTTGATGACTGACCGCAAAGCTCGCGCCAATGGTATTGGTGGCGAAGTGTTGTGCGTCGTCGCGTAGTGAGGTAAATATGTCTAGAGTTGCCAAGAATCCTGTCGTAGTACCTAGTGATGTTGAAGTTGTCCTAGCTGCTAATGAAGTGTCTGTTAAAGGTCCTTTGGGTATGCTTACTCGCAGTTTGACTGCTGATGTAAGTGTTGTTCGTGAAGGCGATAGCCTGTTGTGTTCAGCGACTAGCGCGTCTAAGCAATCTAATGCTATGTCCGGAACGATACGCGCCCTGTTGGCGAATATGGTTGAAGGCGTGAGCAAGGGTTTTGAGCGTAAGTTGACGCTGATTGGCGTTGGTTATCGTGCGCAAGCTGTCGGTGATGTACTTAACCTGACTTTGGGTTTTTCTCATCCTGTCACTTACACAATGCCTAATGGTGTTGTCGTCACTACCCCGACGCAAACAGAAATTGTTTTAAAAGGGGCTGACAAGCAACGCGTCGGTCAAGTTGCTGCTGAAATTCGTGCATTCCGTTCTCCTGAGCCATATAAGGGCAAGGGTGTTCGTTACACGGGCGAAGTTGTAGCTCTGAAAGAAACCAAGAAGAAATAATTGAGGCGGATATGTTGAATAAAAAAGCATCTCGTCAGCGCAGAGCACGTAAAACTCGTGCACGTATTGCTGACCAAAGAACCGTACGACTGTCAATCAACCGTACTAATCTGCATATTTACGCGCAAGTGATTTCTGCTTGTGGCGGTAAAGTACTTGCCAGTGCTTCAAGTGTTGAAGTTGATGTTCGTAAGGACATGGCAAATGGTGGAAATATTGCGGCTGCGACTGTCGTAGGACAGCGTATTGCTGAAGCTGCCAAGAGTGCGGGTATTACTCAGGTTGCGTTTGATCGTTCCGGTAATCGTTATCATGGTCGTGTTAAGGCGTTGGCTGAAGCTGCGCGTGAACATGGTCTGCAGTTCTAATTGGAGTTGAGCAATGGCTAAGCCGCAAGGAAAAATGCAACAACAAGCCGATGACCTGATCGAGAAGATGATCGCTGTGAATCGTGTCACCAAGGTTGTTAAGGGTGGACGTATCATGGGTTTCGCTGCTCTCACTGTAGTAGGTGATGGTGATGGTCGTATCGGTATGGGTAAAGGTAAGTCTAAGGAAGTTCCGGTTGCCGTTCAAAAGGCAATGGAAGAGGCTAGACGTAACCTGGTTAAAGTGAATCTCAAGAACGGCACTTTGCATCACGCCGTTATTGGTACTCATGGCGCGGCTAAAGTGCTGATCCGTCCTGCTGTTGAAGGTACGGGTATTATTGCCGGCGGCGCGATGCGTGCAGTATTTGAAGCTGTTGGTGTGCGTGATGTTTCAGCGAAGTGCCTGGGTTCTAGCAACCCGTACAACGTTGTCCGCGCTACGCTCAATGGTCTCAAGGCGATTAACTCTCTTGCTGAAATCGCTGCAAAGCGCGGCAAGAACCTTGACGAAATTTTGGGGTAAGAAATGACACAAGCCAAAACTATTAAAGTGACTCAGGTCAAGAGCGTGATTGGCACTAAGCAATCACATCGCGATACCATTCGCGGCTTAGGTCTGCGTCGTATCAATCATACAGTGCAACTGGAAGATACACCTTGTGTGCGTGGCATGATCAACAAAGTGTTTTACCTGGTTAAATACGAGGCTCAATAATGCAACTTAATACTATTCAAGCAGCACTCGGCGCTAAGCACTCCAAGCGTCGCGTAGGACGTGGTATCGGTTCCGGTTTGGGCAAGACCTGTGGTCGCGGCCACAAGGGTCAAAAATCTCGTGCGGGTGGATTCCATAAAGTTGGTTTCGAAGGCGGTCAAATGCCTTTGCAGCGTCGTCTTCCTAAGCGTGGTTTCGTGTCTCTGACTCGTTACGATACAGTTGAAGTTCGCCTTTCTGATCTCGAGCAAATGCCGGTCGATACAATTGATCTGTTAGCTTTGAAGCAGGCTGGTGTCGTTCGTGCTGGCGCGCTCGCGGCTAAGGTATTCCTTGCTGGTGAAATTACCCGTGCAGTTAATCTGCAGGGTTTGATGATCACCAAGGGTGCACGTGCAGCGATCGAAGCTGCTGGCGGAACCGTAGCAGAGTAAGAAGGTTCACGTGAGCTCAGTTGCTAAAGATGTACCTAAGGCCAGATACGGTGATTTAAGTCGACGTCTCTGGTTCTTATTGGGTGCTTTGGTTGTGTTCCGCATTGGCGCTCATATCCCTGTTCCAGGCATTGATCCTGTCGTACTGGCTGATCTTTTCAAGACTCAAAAGAATGGCATCTTGGGCATGTTTAACATGTTCTCAGGTGGTGCTCTATCGCGCTTTACGATTTTCGCGTTGGGCATCATGCCGTACATTTCTGCATCGATCATCATGCAGTTAGCGGCGATAGCTATTCCTTACCTTGAGCAGTTGAAAAAGGAAGGCGAGTCAGGCAAGCGCAAGATGACTCAATACACGCGCTACGGCACTTTGGGCCTGGCAGTGTTCCAGTCTTTCGGGATTTCTGTGGCTTTGCAGGCGCAACCTGGCTTGGTGTTGAATCCGGGTAGTATGTTCCAGATGACGACGATGATCACCCTGATTACCGGGACTATGTTCCTGATGTGGTTGGGTGAGCAGATTACAGAGCGTGGTTTGGGTAACGGTATCTCGCTGATTATTTTTGCAGGTATCGCAGCAGGCTTGCCTAATGCGATCGGTAGCACGCTTGAACTTGCACGTACCGGTGCTTTCTCTATACCGCTGGTGTTGTTCCTGTTTGTTGGTGCGATCGCTGTGACTGCATTGGTTGTGTTTGTAGAACGCGGTCAACGCAAGATACTGGTCAACTATGCGAAGCGTCAGGTGGGTAATAAGGTTTACGGTGGTCAGAGCTCGCATCTGCCTTTGAAGTTGAACATGGCCGGTGTAATTCCTCCCATCTTTGCTTCAAGCATGATCCTGTTTCCTGCAACTATCGCGGGTTGGTTCGGCAATACGCCGGGGCTCAGTTGGCTAAAAGATGTCAGTCAAATGTTGTCTCCAGGTCAGCCTGTTTATGTGCTGGCTTATGCTTCTGCAATTCTGTTCTTTTGCTTCTTCTACACGGCGCTGGTGTTCAGCCCTAAGGAAACGGCAGATAACTTAAAGAAAAGTGGTGCGTTTTTGCCTGGGATCAGACCCGGTGAGCAAACAGCAAAGTACATTGAAAAGATCATGTTGCGTTTAACACTGGTAGGCGCGGTATACATTACCGGCGTTTGTTTATTGCCAGAGTTCCTCGTCGTGAAATTTAATGTTCCGTTCTATTTTGGTGGAACTTCGTTGTTGATTTTGGTTGTCGTTACTATGGATTTCATGGCACAAGTGCAGTCTTTTTTGATGACGCACCAGTATGAAAGTTTGCTCAAGAAGGCTAATTTTAAAGGTGGGTTGTCGCGCTAATGGCAAAAGAAGATGTAATTCAGATGCAGGGTGAGATTGAGGAAGCGTTGCCAAATGCAACATTCCGTATCAAGCTGGAAAACGGTCATGTAGTTTTAGGGCATATTTCCGGAAAAATGCGTATGCACTATATTCGCATTTTACCTGGCGACAAAGTGACGGTGGAATTGACGCCGTATGATTTGAGCAGAGCGCGAATTGTGTTCCGCGCCAAATAGTTAATCGAGTTAGGAGAAGCAAATGAGAGTACAAGCATCAGTAAAGAAAATCTGCCGTAACTGCAAGATTGTCATTCGTAAACGTGTAGTACGTGTTATTTGCACCGAAGCACGTCATAAGCAACGCCAAGGTTAATTGTATTTAATTGGTTGTTAGTGTTATAATTTTTTATTTTAATGATAGGGTAGCTGCATGGCACGTATTGCAGGGGTAAATATCCCAAACCATCAACACACTGTAATTGCTTTGACAGCAATTTATGGTATCGGTCGTATTCGTTCGCAAGGAATTTGCGCGTCAGCGGGTGTAAACCCCAGCACAAAGATGAAGGACCTGAGCGACGCTGAAGTAGAAAAGTTGCGCGACGAAGTTGCTAAATTTACTGTCGAAGGTGATCTGCGTCGTGAAACGACAATGAACATCAAGCGTCTGATGGATTTGGGTTGCTATCGTGGCGTACGTCATCGTCGTGGTCTGCCATGTCGCGGTCAGCGTACACGCACCAATGCGCGTACTCGTAAGGGTCCACGCAAGGCAATTGCCGGCGCTAAGAAATAAATTTGCTGTATAGCGAGAGGATTTAATTATGGCTAAGCCAAGCACGAAGGTGCGCAAAAAAGTAAAAAAGAATGTAGTTGAAGGCATTGCACACGTGCATGCATCTTTCAACAACACGATTGTTACCATTACCGACCGTCAAGGCAATGCGTTGGCATGGTCTACCAGCGGTGCAAACGGTTTCAAGGGCTCACGTAAGAGTACTCCTTTTGCCGCCCAGGTTGCTGCGGAAGTCGTGGGTAAGTCTGCTGCTGAATGTGGTGTTAAGAATATTGAAGTGCGTATCAAGGGTCCAGGCCCAGGTCGTGAATCTACAGTACGTGCATTGAATGCAGCTGGTTTTAAGATCACAAGCATTTCTGATATTACGCCGGTACCGCACAACGGTTGCCGTCCGCCGAAAAAGCGTCGTATCTAATTATTAGGAGTTGATCTTGGCTAGAAATCTTGATGCAAAATGCCGTAAATGCCGTCGTGAAGGCGAAAAGCTTTTTCTGAAGGGCGAAAAATGCTTTACTGACAAATGTGCAGTAGAGCGCCGCGCTTATCCACCTGGTCAGCATGGCCAGCGTCGTAACACACGCTTGTCCGAGTACGGTGGTCAGTTGCGTGAAAAGCAAAAAGTTCGTCGTATCTATGGTGTTCTTGAGCGTCAGTTCCGTCTGACTTACAAGAAGGCTGATAGTGCTCGTGGTATCACCGGTGAAAACCTGCTGCAATTGCTGGAATCCCGTTTGGACAACGTAACATACCGTATGGGTTTTGGTGCTTCACGTGCCGAAGCGCGTCAGGTTGTTCGTCACAACAGTTTGTTGGTTAACGGCAAGCGTGTAAACATTCCTTCCTATCAAGTGCGTCCTGGTGATGTGGTTGAAGTGGCTGAAAAGTCTAAGGCTCAATTGCGTATTAAGGCCGCTCTCGCAGCTGCTGAATCACGTGGTTTTCCTGAATGGATTGAAATGGATACGAAGGCATTCAAGGGTACCTACAAGGCCAACCCTCAACGTGCTGAACTGCCTGCAACCATCAACGAGCATCTCGTGGTTGAGTTGTATTCCAAGTAATCCACGCGGAGTAGCTTATGTATAACAATGATTTTTTGAAACCTCGCATTATTGATGTTCAAAAGATATCCGAAACTCAGGCTAAAGTGGTCATGGAACCATTTGAGCGTGGTTTCGGCCATACTTTGGGCAATGCGTTGCGTCGTATTCTATTGTCTTCAATGGCAGGTGCTGCACCTACTGAAGTCAAGATGGCTGGTGTTTTACATGAATATGCCACGATCGACGGTATTCAGGAAGATGTCGTCGACATTCTTCTGAATCTGAAGGGCGTTGTATTGCGCTTGCATGGCATCAAGGAAGTTGTTCTGACACTGAAGAAAGAAGGTTTCGGTGTTGTGACTGCGGCTGATATCAGTGCCAATGCGGATGTTGAAGTTGTTAATCCTGATCACGTTATTGCTCATTTGACTGCCGGCGGTAAGCTGGATATGCAGATCAAGGTTGAGCAAGGTCGTGGTTATGTTTCAGCAATTTCACGTCAGTTGCCGAATGAAACACGTGCTGTTGGCCATATCGCACTGGACGCTTCGTTCAGCCCGGTTAGCCGTGTCAGCTATGCGGTTGAGAGTGCTCGCGTTGAACAACGCACTGACCTTGACAAGCTGATCATGACGATCGAGACGAACGGTGCCATTGATCCTGAACAAGCGATTCGCAGTGCTGCGCGTATCCTGGTTGATCAATTCTCTGTGTTCGCTGCCTTGGAAGGTACTGAGCCGGTTGTAGAGAAGGAACATGTACCGCAAGTTGATCCTATCTTGCTGCGTCCGGTTGATGATCTGGAACTGACACCTCGTTCTTCGAATTGTCTCAAAGCCCAAAGTATTCATTACATTGGTGATTTGATTCAATACACTGAAAACGATTTGTTGCGCACGCCGAATTTGGGACGTAAGTCTTTGAATGAAATCAAGCAGGTTCTTGCTGAGCACAATTTGTCGCTGGGCATGAAGCTGGAAAACTGGCCAGTCGCTGCTGCTTAAAGCTGCGCTCGCCATTAGTGGAATAACTGAAGTTTAAGAGAGGCAAATTATGCGTCACCGTTTAGGTTTAAGAAAACTCAACCGTACCAGCAGTCACCGTCTGGCAATGTTCCGTAACATGACAGTTTCGCTGTTGCGTCACGAAGTCATCAAGACTACACTGCCTAAGGCTAAGGAACTGCGCCGTGTTGCAGAACCTATCCTGACGCTGGGTAAGACTCCAACTCTGGCAAATCGCCGTTTGGCATTCGCCCGTCTGCGTGACCGTGAAATGGTTACCAAACTGTTCGAAGAACTGGGTCCTCGCTACGCAACACGTAACGGTGGTTACCTTCGCGTTCTGAAGTTCGGTTTCCGTCAAGGTGACAATGCCCCTATGGCATTGGTCGAACTGATGGATCGCCCGGCTGATGCTGAAGTAGTTGATGCTGAGTAATACATAGTTGAGTATTTGAATAAACAAAAAGCCGGATTTATCCGGCTTTTTGCTATTATACGGAAAAACAGTCGCAAGACTTAAGCTGTAAGCTGGGTTAAGCTTAAGCCTTGTTGTCTTGCACCTCATCTTTTTAGGAGTAAGCATGTCAAAGTGGTTCGAAGATAATTCATTATCCATAGGGTGTACGCCGCTGGTTCGATTGAATCGTATCTCCGATGGTGCGCCGGCGACCATCTTGGCTAAGATTGAAGGTCGTAATCCCGCTTACTCTGTTAAATGCCGTATCGGTGTGGCCATGGTCGATGATGCGATGCAACGCGGATTGATACGCCCCGGTTCGCATCTGGTCGAACCCACCAGCGGGAATACCGGAATAGCCTTGGCCTTCGTGGCGGCGGCACGCGGCATCCCACTCACACTCACGATGCCTGAAACCATGAGTATAGAGCGCCGCAAGCTCTTGCTGGCCTTCGGTGCTAATCTCGTATTAACCGAAGGGGCCAGAGGGATGAGCGGAGCTATCGCACGCGCCGAGGAAATCGCCGCCTCTGATCCTGAAAAATATGTACTGTTACACCAGTTCAAAAATCCGGCCAATCCCGCTATTCATGAAAAGACCACGGGGCCTGAAATCTGGAATGACACGGGTGGCTTAGTCGATATTCTGGTATCCGGTGTCGGAACGGGTGGGACGATCACCGGTATCACTCGCTACCTGAAAAACACTTGCGGACGTGCCATTACCTCTGTGGCAGTTGAGCCTGCCGCCAGTCCTGTATTGACTCAGTCGCGAGCGGGTGAGCCGATCAAGCCGGGGCCTCATAAAATTCAGGGTATCGGTGCTGGTTTTGTGCCGGCTATCCTGGATATGTCTTTGATCGATGAAATCGCTCAGGTCACCAATGAAGAGGCGGTTGAGTATGCGCGGCGTCTGGCGCGTGAAGAAGGAATTTTATCCGGTATTTCTTGCGGTGCGGCCGTCGCGGTTGCGGTCAGGTTGGCACATCGCCCGGAGAATGCGGGCAAGACTATCGTGGTGATCTTGCCCGATTCGGGTGAGCGCTATCTAAGCTCGGTCCTTTTCGAAGGGATGTTTGACGAAAAGGGCGTTGCGCTCTAGTTTTTCGTTACTTATTTCCACCTGCGCCCAGCGTTAACTTAACCGGGATGTTCTTTGCATCGGTCGTGATTTTCGCAGATGTCTGAATCTGAATACGTGCTGTGGGCGCGCCTGCATTAACCAGGGCGTCCATGGTGGCGTGGCCGCGATTGTCCGCCAGTTGCATCAATGTTTTATCCTCGATGGGCAGTCCTGCACGCAAGCGTTCAAACAGCACGGAATAAAAGTCAGTTCCCTTTAACTTGGCTATTTCCGACTCGCTCAGCTTGCGCTTCTCTCTGAATAGTCCGGTGAGTTTACCCATCGCTATCTTCGTCGCGCTCAATTCAAGTTTGCCGGGGTTGGCTAAACGGTATCCGTCTTGCATAGCGCTCAATTCTGTTGCACCCAGGCTATCCGTAAACAGCGTTTCCAGTGCGGACTGAACTTTTTGATTGTGCATAGCGAGCGGTCCGGGATCTTCATTGGCTTCCAGATGTTGTCCGCTCTTGACTGCTACGACTGTGCGCAATTTTAGATCCTGTAAGGCCAATTTATCCGCTGCCGCATAGGTGCCTTGGATGGCTATTGTTAGTGCCGGTCGTTTGTTTAACGCCGCAGCGATGCTGACTAATTTTTCCTTTTCCGGTGGCGTCAACGTATCGCTGCCGGATTCAAAGGCGATCTCCTCGAACTTATCCCCGCCACCAAACAAAGCACCCAGTGCGCGGAAGGGGGCAGTGGCGATCTTGGAAATCACGTTGCTGATGATTTTCCAGACGATCCCGCCGAAACTAAACTGTGGATCGCTGAGGTTGCCTGTCATCGGTAGTCCCAGATCGATACGGCCGTCAGCATCCTGTAGCAGCGCGATGGCAAGATCCAGAGGCAGGTCATGAGCTTGCGCACTCGCTACTCGATCGCCCAGCACTAAACGGTCTATCGTCACCTGATTCTTCCCCTCAAGTTGACGCTGCTTGATCTTATAGTCCAAATCTAACGATAGTTTGCCAGAGGTGATTTTACGTCCGGCGAAAGTGGCCGAATATGGCGTGAGGCGATTCATATCGATATTTCTGAATACGACTTTCAAATCCATAAAATCAGCTGGGTCGAGCAGGCTGATGCGACCCACGGCACGGGCCACACCAAAGTCATCTACCTGACCATCCAGTTGGATTTGCCCTAGCGCACCGGGTTCGGTAGACAGGCCGCTGACGGTGCCTCTGAGATCAACTATGCGTGTGCCAAAAGGCAATGCCAGCGAAAGATCCGAAAAATCCATCTCGCCGTGGATAAGCTTAACTTTGTCTATGTTGACAATAAATTTACTCGGTTCTGTTTTGACCGCAGGTTTGGCGGTGTCAGCGATCAAAATATTTTTTATGCTGACCGACTTGTCCTTGTGGATATGCAGTTTGCTATCGAGTCCGTCTATGGACAGTTCATCCATGTTCAGTTTTGTCGCACTCACCTTAAGTGTATTGCTCGATAGCTTTTTCCAGGCGAGAAACAGATCGCCAGTCTCAGACTCATTGAGCAACAGGTCGCGCAGGGCAAAGCCGCCGCTAAAGCCGGCGTCCTTGGGCGAGTAATTAGCATTTCCTTCCGCCGATAACTTGCCGTCGATAATCTTGAGTTTGGCGACCTTGGATAAATAGCCTTGCGCGGGCTTTAAGTTGAGTTCGCTGAGTTTGAACTGAATATCCGCTGCCGGGAGAGCGGGAGTTATCTTGCCTGTAGCGTCGACGCTGCCACCCTCTGCAACTTTAAAGGCCGCCTTTACGGGTAGAGCGATAGTCTGATCATCGCTGATGTGCTCGACCGATATGCCGATGTCTTGCAGCGCAAGATTTGCCGTGCCGTCATTCATGGTTACATCAAAACCCTTAAGCTCAAACTTGCCAAGTTGGTAATGCCATGGAGCCGTATGGGATTTCGGTGCAGGAGAGGATTTTGGCAAAGCGGCTTGCAGGGCTGTCACAATATCCAGTTGTCCGCCGGCATCCCGGGCTATATTGATTTGTCCGCCATTCAAAACAACTGATCCCAGCTTGGCCTGCTGCGTAGCCAGGTTAACCTTGATATCTTCCACGGCGATGGATTTGAGCTCCACGGATTTTTTTGCTGCTTGTGGCAAAGTCAGGTCGGAACCGTTGAGTGTAAGAGACTCCAATTCAAAGCTATTTTTCAGCAGATCATAGCGTCCGCCATTCGCCACGATCGCGGCAATATTAAGGCGCGGATTGCTTTTGACGGCGATGTCGGTGATGCGCGCCTGCATATGGTCCAGTTGCAACTCAAGTCGCCCCTGCTGATAACCCATGCGATAGGAGGTCGAGGCGGATACGATGCCGGCGGGAGCCGCGATAGGCAGCGAGCCTTTTAAATAACTCGATATATCAATAAGTTGTAAGTTATCGAGCGCCAGCGTTCCCGTGGCGGACAAAGGTTGCAGTGTCGCTGTCCCTTGCCACGCCAGGCTGGTTCCAGTCGCTGTCTTGGCGGTAAATTTGTATTGCCCACGTTCTCCAATAAATGAAGATAATTCGGTGATGTCCAAATCAACCGGCTCTAAGCGAGTGGCAAAGACCGGGTGTATACGCTGGTCGAAAAAATTCACTTTAGTGCCGGAGATGACCAACTGATGAACATCGAAGCGCGGCATGCCTGTATTCGGCTTGCTGTCGGGACTCTTCAGCGCATCTAACAGTGCCGACCAGTTTAATTTTCCTTCGGGCAGCAGGATGGCAGTCGCCTCCAGTCCGTCTAGTTTAATGGCGTCAAATACCAGCGCGCCGCGATACAGGCTAGTGGCGGATACGTCGATCAGCAGTTCGCGAAATGCCAGCAGCGGCTGGTTGCCGGGCTGGGTGAGGCGCAGTCCGGTTAGTCTAAGACTCAGGGTGAGCGGATTAAACTCAGGCTTGTTCATCACCAGGTGGTGCCCGGTCTTTTCCGAAATATACTTTTCCGCCTGAGTCTGAATGATTCCCGGCAACGCCAGCCAGAGAAAAAGCAAGCCGGCTATCAGTACCAGAGTAAAAGATAAAATCAGTTTTTTGAAGGAGAGCCGGCGGAGATTCATCGTTAGATCTTTCTTGTGCTTCGTTGATATAACATATTGTTTTAATAGTATAAATTGATGCGACTATTCTGCAACCCTGCCGCGCAGCGATTTTAATTCGCCTCGTTTGACTTTGCCTTCCAGACGCCTCTTATTTGAACTTCTGGTGGGGCGGGTCGGAGTACGTTTTTTTGCGGTCAAACCTGCGCTGGCGATCAAAGCCTGAAGCCGGTTCAGTGCATCTTCGCGGTTTTTGTCCTGACTGCGATAGCGCTGCGCCTTGAGGATAATCACATCGTCATTCGAGATGCGCCTGTCCGCTAGGTGGCGCAGTTTTTCCTTATATTCTTCCGGCAGCGATGACGCATTAATGTCGAAACGCAGGTGGATCGCACTCGATACCTTGTTGACGTTCTGGCCGCCTGCGCCCTGTGCGCGTATTCCATGCAATTCTATCTCAGAATCGGGAATCGCTATGTCAGCCGTTATTTGCATGCCGCCAGTACTTTCTTCAAATATACACCGGTGACGCTGCGCTTGTTTTTAGCGATATCCTGAGGTGAACCCTCCGCGATGATCTGTCCACCGCCGTCTCCGCCTTCCGGCCCCAAATCGATTACCCAGTCGGCGGTCTTGATCACGTCCAGATTGTGTTCGATGACCACCAGCGTATTACCCTGATCGCGCAGTTTATGTATCACGCGCAGGAGTAGCGCGATGTCGTGGAAATGCAGTCCGGTAGTAGGTTCATCCAGTATATATAGCGTGCGCCCGGTGTCGCGCTTGGATAATTCCAGCGATAATTTGACACGTTGCGCCTCGCCGCCGGACAACGTGGTCGCCGATTGTCCCAGCGTGATATAGCCTAAGCCCACATCCAACAGGGTTTGCAGTTTGCGGGCGATCAGCGGTACGGGTTTGAAAAATTCGTGGGCCGCCTCGACCGTCAACTGCAGGATTTGCTGGATATTTTTGCCCTTGTACTGCACCTCCAGCGTTTCTCGATTGTAGCGCTGGCCGTGGCACACATCACACGGAACATAGATGTCCGGCATGAAGTGCATTTCGACTTTGATTACGCCGTCACCCTGACAGGATTCGCAGCGTCCGCCCTTGACGTTGAAGGAAAACCGGCCCGGTCCGTAACCGCGTTCGCGCGACGAGGGGACGCCGGCAAACAGTTCGCGTATCGGCGTAAACAGGCCGGTATAAGTGGCGGGATTGGAGCGCGGTGTGCGACCGATGGGGGATTGATCAACGTTGATCACCTTGTCGAAAAACTCCAGTCCGCTGATCGCAGCATACGGCGCGGGTTCGGTGTTGCTGCGATACAGATGATGGGAGACGGCGGGATACAGCGTGTCGTTGATCAATGTCGATTTGCCGGAGCCGGATACGCCGGTGACGCAGACTAGCAGTCCTACCGGCAGATTGAGCGTGACATTTTTGAGATTGTTGCCGCTCGCCCCCTTAATTTGCAGCATGCGCTCAGGAACGGGCGTTAATCGTTTCTCCGGCATGGGGATTTGCCGCCGCCCTGTCAGATAGTCACCGGTCAAGGATTGCAGGTCGTTGCATATTTCTTCCGGCGTACCTTGTGAGACGATCATGCCGCCGTGTTCACCCGCGCCCGGTCCCATGTCGACGACATAGTCCGCGTGGCGGATCGCGTCTTCATCGTGTTCTACCACGATCACACTGTTACCCATGTCGCGCAACTTGTGCAGCGTGGTCAGCAGTCTGTCGTTGTCGCGTTGATGCAGTCCGATGGAAGGCTCATCCAGCACATACATCACGCCGGTCAACCCTGAGCCGATTTGTGATGCCAGA
>CAISHO010000126.1 GCA_903885165.1 uncultured Nitrosomonadales bacterium
CCCAGACCTTCTCCCTTGGACGCTCCGGCTACCAGACCCGCGATATCGACGAACTCGACGATGGCAGGTTGCATACGCTGTGGCTTGACGATCTTGGCCAACTCGGCCATGCGAGGATCCGGCACTTCAACGATACCGACGTTAGGCTCGATTGTGCAGAAAGGGTAATTTTCTGCGGCGATTCCAGCCTTGGTCAGGGCGTTGAACAGAGTGGATTTACCTACATTGGGAAGACCGACAATACCGCACTTCAAGCTCATATAAATCCTTAAAAATCAAATAATTACAATCATCGCAATACACAGCAAAAACGTGCGAAAATGCGGAAGAAAAAGGGAAAAGCGCAAGTTTCAGGTCCAGCCGTGAATCTTCCGCCTTGCAAATTGGGTCAATTGTAACACTCCGGCCAGCGCGCTCCAAAAGCAGACGCAATGCTCAAACAGAAAAAGCCGGGGGGACGGCAAACTAAGCCGCGATGCGCTTGATCATTTTGGCGTGAGGAATGCCGACCTCGATAAACTCGCCGCCTGTCACGACATAGCCTGATTTTTCATAGAAGCCGAGGGCGCTTAGGCGCGCATGCAAAGAAAAAACAACAACAGCTTGTTTTTCAAAGAATTTTTCTAAATCATTCAAGATGCGCCGTCCGAGTCCTTGCAGCTGACAGTCGGACTGAACGGCCATCTGGCGCAGCTTGACCTCATGGGCGCTTACCGGCACGGCGATCACACAAGCCGACAGCGTATTGTTGGAATCAAACAGACCGAAGTGCAACTGTGCACCCTCGCCGCTTAAATCCTCATCATAGAGACTCAAACCCAGCGGACGGCGCAGCACCTCGTCGCGCAGCGCGCACTCAGATTCATAATCCTCTGATTTAAAATCAATTTTCCTAAAAATCATATTCAGATTCAATTAGAAATCACCAGTTATCACTTGGTGTGCAGCCTCAGCATCGCAGCTTCCTGCTTGCCTTCTACAATCAGCGGTGCGACATGCAGCGAATGCTGCATCGCCTCCTCTATCAATTCGCGCTCTTCGCGGCGCGGGTCGTTCAACACGTAGTTGACCACTTCCGCCCTATCACCGGGATGGCCGATACCTAAACGCAAGCGCCAGAAATCTTTGGTGCCGAGTTGCGCGATGATGTCTTTCAGACCGTTGTGCCCGCCGTGCCCGCCGCCCATCTTCAGACGCGCAATGCCAGGTTGCAGATCGAGTTCGTCATGCACCACCAGAATCTCGGAGGGCAGAATTTTATAGAATTGCGCCAGCGCACCCACCGCACGGCCGGAGAGATTCATAAAGGTCTGCGGCTTTAACAGCGCCACTTCATGACCGTGCAATTGACCGCGCGCGGCTAGGCCGTGAAACTTCGCCTCGGTGCGGAAGTTAAAATTTTCACGACCGGCTAATTCATCCACCCACCAGAAACCGACATTGTGGCGGGTCGTTTCGTATTCGCGGCCCGGATTACCCAGACCTACAATTAAGCGTATTTGCGTCATATCTCACCAAACAAAAAACCCGCCATGCTGTTGTCAGCAATGGCGGGCTTTAAAGGATAAATCCTATTACTTCTTAGCTGGTGCTGCTGGTGTTTCTGTAGCTGCAGCAGCCGCCTCAACCGCGCCGCGTGGCACGTGTACAGTGGCTACAACTGCTTCAGCAGCGTGTTCGCCGTGTGCGCACAATTCAACGCCAGCTGGCAGCTTCAGATCGCCCAGATGTACTGAGTGACCCAATTGCAGATCGGCCAGATCAACTTCGATGAAGGTAGGCAAATCAGCTGGCAGGCATGATACTTCTGCGTCGATCATCACGTGGCTGATCTTACCGCCGCCGGTCTTAACGCCTGGAGCGACGTCAGCATTGATGAAGTGCAAAGGCACCTTGATGTGAATCTTCTTGCTCAGATCAACGCGCTGAAAGTCCATATGCTGAACTTGTTGACGGAAAGGATGGTTAACGAAAGCGCGCAATTGCACCGCTTCTTCTTTGCCATCCAGAGTCATTGTCAGAATCGATGCGTGAAATGCTTCAGCGCGCAGCTTGTAGTACATTTCGTTATGATTCATTTCGATCATAACTGCGTCGCCTGAACCGTAAACTACGCCTGGCAGAATACCGGCTTTACGCAGACGGCGGCTCGCACCCGTACCTTGCGTTTTACGTGTTGTTGCATTGAATGTAATCGTCATTTTTTACTTCTCCAAATATAGAATCGACCGCGACCAGTCGATTCAAACAAACAGCAGCCAACATGGCTGCCATTAAAACTTTACCCAGCCGGCTTATTCTGTGAACAGCGAGCTGACAGATTCTTCGTTATTGATACGACGTATGGTTTCCGCCATCAATTCTGCGGTGCTGAGCTGGCGAATACGGCTGCATTTTTGCGCCGCTTCCGACAAAGGAATCGTGTCGGTGACTACCAGTTCGTCGATCGCTGAATTTTCGATGCGTTCGATCGCAGGACCGGACAATACAGGATGTGTACAGTAAGCCAATACACGGGTTGCACCCTTTTCCTTGAGCGCCTTAGCGGCTTCGCACAAGGTATTTGCCGTATCAACCAGATCATCCATAATCAGGCAAGTGCGACCGGACACTTCACCAATGATGTTCATCACCTTGGAAACATTAGCGCGTGGACGACGTTTGTCGATAATCGCCAAATCGGCATCCAGCTGTTTAGCCAGCGCACGGGCACGAACCACACCACCGACGTCAGGGGATACCACCATCAAGTCCGGGTAGTTCTGACGCCATACATCGGCCAGCAAAATCGGCGTGGCATAGATGTTATCTACAGGAATATCGAAGAAACCCTGAATCTGGTCTGAGTGTAAGTCCATGGTCAACAGGCGGTCTACACCGGCACCGGTGAGCATGTCTGCTACGACTTTAGCGGTAATCGCGACGCGCGCCGAACGCGGACGTCGATCCTGACGGGCGTAGCCGAAATACGGCATCGCAGCAGTGATACGACCGGCGGAGGCGCGTTTCAACGCATCCACCATGACCATCACTTCCATCAAATTATCATTGGTCGGCGCGCAGGTGGATTGCAATACAAAGACATCCCTGCCACGCACATTCTCAAGAAGTTCTACCGTCACTTCGCCGTCTGAAAAACGGCCGACTGTCGCCCGGCCCAGTGTGATATCCAAATGCTTTGCAACCGCTTCAGCAAGCTTTGGGTTAGCATTACCGGTGAATACCATCAAGCTATCGTAGGACACGTGAACCCCTTAAGTAAAAAAACCAAAAGGGCACCATAAGTGCCCTGAATATGGCTGAGGAGGTAGGGATCGAACCTACGAATGACGGGATCAAAACCCGTTGCCTTACCACTTGGCGACTCCCCAATAAACTGCTTCACACCCAATCAAACAACGGATGCTTCATTAAACCTTGTACTACTACGCCGCGCTGCGACACTTTCTGTAAAACCGCTTCTGCTTCGCTTTGACTCTCAAAGCTGGCAAACACGCATGCTCCAGATCCTGTCATCATTGCCCTACCATACTGACCCAGCTCGGCTATGCAACTTGCCACTTCGGGGTAGAGACTACAAACCACCGGTTCCAGATCGTTTCGGCATTGCTGCAACGAGAGGGCGCGAATTATTATCGAATCCGTGTCCCTTGTCAATCCTGAATTTGAAAATATATTCGCAGTCGGCACATGAACAGGCGGAAAAAGCACTACATACCAGGCCGGCGGCAGCGCATAAGCCTGCAATTTTTCCCCTACGCCTTCCGCAAAAGCGTTCTCACCAAATACGAATACCGGCACATCTGCGCCTAACTTCAGGCCCAACTCCATCAGGCGTATCCGCGACAAACCCAATGACCATAAGCGGTTTAACGCGATCAGGGTGGTTGCCGCATCAGAACTGCCGCCCCCTAATCCACCCCCCATCGGAATACACTTCTCCAATTCAATATCGACCCCTAACGTACAGCCGGTTTCTTTTTTCAATAACAGTGCCGCACGTACACATAAATCCTGATCTTCCGGCACATCGGCAATATGATTGACGCGATGCACCTCGCCATCGCTGCGCAGGGAAAAATGCAGCGTGTCGTTCAAATCGATAAAACGGAACAAAGTTTGCAGCAAATGATAGCCATCCGCACGACGGCCTGTCACATGCAGAAATAAATTCAGCTTGGCTGGAGCCGGACAAGATATTTTCATTTCGGATTCCATTCCCACTCATCAATCAATAACTGCAACTGCAAGTCCTGACGGGACAAAGCCATACGTTGCGGCAAACTGCGGGCATCTGTTTCGGCGTAACGCAGATAGCGCACTTCCCAACCCTCCTGACGCAACACTGTCAGGCGGCCCAACTCATCGCGCTCGGCTAGCAAATCACCCTCAGCGGGCATACCCAGCACCCAGTGGTGCAATCCATCCAGTTGCAAGCGCCAGCCCAGCACCTGCATCATCAAGGATTCGACGTCACGATCCGCATAGTGTTTATCGCCGTTATCTAGCGTGGCCTGATTGCCGTCACGATAAATGCGCGCCGCCGTCTGACCCAGCGGATTGAGCAACAGAATTTCATCGGTCTGCGCCAGATGCACCCAACGCAGGCCCGCCGTATCCCGCTTGCCCTGATGCTGGATCGAGATACGACCATTCATAGCGAAAGCGGCTGACTCCACTTGCGCGGGACGCGCGACCGGCGCGACGGGTTGATGCGCACAACCGGCTAGCATGAACAACATAAAAACCCAAAGCGGGGTCAAAACCCGAAATCGGGTCAGGTTTTGCATTAACACGTTACGCTCCATACTCAAATATCTAAACCGAAGGACCTGCAGTCGACTAACAGATAGCAAACCTCAGGGAATCTGTTCAAGGCTGAAAACGCTTGATTACCGCGCGCAGCATCACATTATCAGGATTTGCCTTAAGACTATTCTGCCAAAGCTTTACAGCCTCCTCCTTATCGCCGCGCGCCCAAAGCGCCTCACCTAAATGCGCGGCAATTTCAGGATCCGGATTACCCGCATAGGCACGGCGCAACATAGCTACACTCTCATCGAGCCTGCCGCTGCGGAAATATCCCCATCCTACGCTATCCATAATCGCCAGATCGTCGGGTGCCAGTTGCAAGGCTTTCTCGACCAACTGCACCGCCTCCGGGATACGCACATTGCGTTCGAGCAAACTGTAACCTAACGCATTGTAGGCGTGGGCGTGATCCGGTTTGATTTTGATCAGCTTGCGTAGCAACTGCTCGGCCACCTCATAATGACCCAGCATATCACCCAGCATCGCTGCCTCATACATTAACTCGGGCTGATTGGGCAGCTTGATCAGACTTTGCTGCAAGAACTGATAGGCCTCCCTTTGCTGATTGGTATCGCGCAACAATCGTGCTTCGATCAACACTAGCTGCAAATGCTGCGCGTCGGTCGAGGCTTGAATTTTCTGTAAGAATAGTCTGGCCTCGGCGTTCTGCCCCTTTTTGCTCAGCAGAAACACCACTCGCAACTGAGCCGGAAACAGATATTCACCCGAATTCACCTCGCGATAATGCAATAACGCCTCGACCTCATCTTCTTTGGCCTCGCTCAATTGGCCTAAGAAATACGCCACACCATCCCGCCCCTGGCCGTGTTTACCTAACGCCAGCCTCAACTGAGCTTCAGCCCCCGACAAATCGTTCAGTTGCAGAGAAATCAGCGCCACGGCGAACGCCAGATCGACGTTATCGGGACTGGCATCCGCTAAAGTCTGAAACTCTTTACGCGCCAGCGAATATTGCTTCTGCTCCAGCAGCGTACGCGCGTATTGCAGACGGATGTCGTCAGCCTGTGGATGACGAGCCAAATAGGTCGATAACAGCAACAGACTCTGTTCAGGCCTTTTTTTACGCAGCAGCTGCGCCTCCAGCGACACGACAAAATCCCAGTCCGGCTTAATGCGACTCGCCTCGCGCACTTCATCTAATGCAAGCACCTCATCCCCGGCCGCCTGCGCCAACTGCGCCACCATCCAGTGTGCCTCGGCCACTTTAGGATAAGGACGGGCTAAATCGCGCACCAGTTGCAGTGCAGCCTTTTTATCCGGATACGCGGAGAACAGCGGGTAGATTTGCAAAAATATCGGCCCGACATCCGGCTCGGACGACTTGAATACCTTAATAAACTCAGGACGCGCCTCATCCAGACGGCCTCCGCGCAGTAGTAAGGAAGACAACACGCGCGGCGTCATTCCTGCGCTTGGGTCAATTTCCTGCCAGAAACGGAACGCATCGACCGTTTTATTCATATCGCCCGATTCCAACGCCAATTGCGCTGCGCGTTTAGCCAGACGAGGATCCCGTGTTTTGCGGGCAATATCCGTACTGCCTTCCACTGCCAACGCCTTGTGGCCGCGCTGATTGGCAAACTCGGTGAGCAATAACTCATAAAGCAACTCGCTATCGAGTTCGACATCTGGTAGCGGCGGACCAACTTCGGCGACAGGTTCAATCGTCTTTTCCGTGACAGACTCAGATTGCGCAACCGGTTTCACCGGGATAAGCTCGGTTTGTTTCGGCGCATGCGCGCAGCCGGCAAGCAGCAAACTGCCCATAAGCAGATATTTAAAAGTGTTCATAGCAATACAGCTTTTGATACGGGAGTACATATTAGGTTATATTCAGCCCAGTCCACAACCACAACGGCCACAGTACCTTGTCTAACGCGATCCCTGAAATCACACTTTATGCACGCAACCTGACGCGCCGCTTCGGCAATCAGCTCATCATCCACGACCTGACGCTGGAATTAAAGCGCGGCGAGGTGCTGGGTTTACTGGGCCACAACGGTGCTGGCAAAAGCACCACCTTGCAAATGCTGACCGGCTGCCTGCTGCCCGACAGCGGCGAAATCGAAATCTGCGGGATCAACCTGAAGAAGAATCCCCAGCTCGCCAAAGCGCACATCGGCTATCTGCCGGAAACACCGCCACTCTACAAAGAGCTGAGCGTAGACGATTATCTGACCTTTGCAGCGTACCTGCGCGGCATAAAGAAAGCAGAGGTGGACGACGCACTTAATACGGCTGTAAAACGCTGCGGACTGGAATCGGTTAGACGAAAAATAATATCAACCTTATCAAAAGGTTATCAACAACGAGTCGGCATCGCTCAGGCCATCATCCACAGCCCTGCCGTGATCGTGCTGGACGAACCGACCGTGGGTCTGGATCCCGCGCAAATCCGGGATATTCGCAACCTGATCCGGGAACTGGGCAACACCAGCAGCGTGATCCTCTCCACCCATCTGCTGCATGAAGTCGAGAGCGTGTGCGACCGGGTAGAAATCATGCAGCAGGGGCGCTTAATCTACAGCGATTCGAGCCTGCGTATGCAGCACTACGGAGAAGTTTCAGGCTTTATCATCTCACTGCAAAATCCGCCGCCCATATCCGAATTGCAAGCGATACCCGGAGTCACGCGCGTCGAGCAAGTCTCAGCGAATGATTTCCGCATCCTGCATGAAGCCGTGGACAACCCCGGCAGCAGGCTCCTGGCCATCGCTGCCGAAAACAACTGGCAACTGGCGCAACTCACCCCGCTGCACACCACGCTGGAAGAGGTCTTTGTTAAAATCACCAGCGACAATGCGAATTTGCCCAAAAGACCGCAAGGGTCTTCGCCTAAAAACATAGTCGCACCAAACGCTCCTTGTTTTGAGCGAGGCCCCCAGCCATGATACGTCTCATCGCAATGCGCGAACTGCGCAGCCTGTTTTCCATGCCCTCGACCTGGTTCGTGCTGGCCGTGTTGCAATTCATCTTCGCCTGGTTTTTTCTGGCCAGACTGGAAGCCTTTTTAGAGATCCAGCCGCAACTGGCGCAACTGGCCAATCCGCCGGGCGTGACCATCACCGTCGCCGCCCCACTGTTCTACACGGCCGCACTGTTGCTGATGATGCTGGTACCGATGTTCACCATGCGGCTAATCGCCGAGGAACGGCGCAATCAGACGCTCACCCTGTTGCTCGCCGCCCCCTTGTCGGGCAGACACATCGTGCTGGGTAAATTTGCCGGTCTGCTGAGTTTTCTGCTGATCATGATCATCTCGCTGCCGCTGATGGCCTATTCTTTGGCGCTGGGCACCCATCTGGATGGCGGCCTGCTGCTGGCCAACTGCATCGGCTTAATTCTGCTCACCGCTTGTTATGTCGCGCTGGGTCTTTATATATCCTCGCTCACCACGCAACCGCTGATCGCCGCGATCGGCGCACTGGCAGTTCTGGTCGGACTCTGGCTGGCCGATATCGGCGCACCGGCCGCCGAGTCGCCCTGGCACCAATTTTCCCCCTTGTATCATTTCCAGAATTTCAACGCCGGCCTGCTCGACAGCAGCGATGCGGCTTACTTCGTGCTGTTCACCGCCGTCTTCCTGCTCTTGACCATGAAGCGACTGCACAACAACCGGGTATACGGATAAATCATGCGATTACTCAATTCAATCACACTGCGCAATCTGCTTTTCGTAGCCCTGTTGCTGGCAACGGCAATGGGACTAGGCTACGCCGTCTCGCGCCATCCGCTGCAACGCGATCTCACCTTCAACGCCAGCAACAGTCTGGAACCTGCCAGCATTTCAGTATTAAAACAGCTATCAGGCCCGGTCAATATCACTGTTTACGCCACGATGCAGGATCCGCGTCTGGGCGATATACGCAAAATCATCCGGGAATTTTTATCGCTTTATCAACGTGAAAAACCCGATCTGAAACTGGTATTTATCGACCCTGAAAAGGAACCCGAAAAAACCCGTGAAGCGCGCATCCAGCTCAACGGCGAACTGGTGGTCGAATACGCCGGTCGCTCCGAGCACCTCACCCAGATCAACGAACAAACACTCACCTCCGCCCTGCTGAGACTTGCGCACACCCGCAGTCAGACGGTGATGTATCTGGACGGCCACGGCGAGCGCAAACTGGACGGGCGGGCGAATCATGAACTGGGCACGCTATTCGGCGCAAAGTTAAAACAAAATGGATTTAAAATTAACAGCTTAAATCTATCCATCGCACAGGATGTGCCGGACAACACCAGTGTCCTGGTGATCACCCAACCGCAAGTGGACTTGATGCCAGGCGAAATCGACAAGCTGTTGCGTTATGTCGATAGAGGCGGCAACCTGCTCTGGCTGGTCGATGCCGAACCCATGCACGGACTGGAACGCCTGACCGAAAAACTGGGTCTGCTGCTGCCACCCGGCATCGTGATCGATCCTGCGGCAACCGAGATGAACGCACCTGCCACCTGGTCGCTGGGCACGACCTATTTGCCCCACCCCGTGACACACGACTTCAACCTGATCACTGCCTACCCTTCTGCCCGCCCGGTCGCCTGGAATGAAAACACAGAATGGAAACATCAAATACTGGTGGAAGTAGCCTCACGCGGCTGGGTCACGCGCAGCGCAGCGGGCGTTAGCCACCCACATTTCGATAAGCAGCACGACACGCCGGGACCTGCTACCGTCGCCCTCGCCCTGAACCGCGACATCAACGACAAGGAGCAGCGCATCGTAGTGGTGGGCAACGGTGCATTCTTGTCCAACAGTTTCGCGGGCAACGGCGGCAACGTCGATCTGGGGGTCAACATGATCAACTGGTTAGCCAGCGACGAACAACTCATCACCTTGCAACCTCGTGCCGCAAAAGATAGCAACATCATCCTGACCAAAATGCAACTTAACTTCATCAGTGTCGGATTTTTACTCGGTGTGCCGCTGCTGCTCGCCGGTTTCGGCACTTATATCTGGTGGCGTCGTCGCCGTAGTTGATCATGCCTGAACTCCCTGAAGTTGAGACCACACGGCGCGGCTTAGCGCCCCACCTGAAAAACGCGATGATTACCGGCGTCGTTGTTCGCTGTGCACGTCTGCGCTGGCCGTTCCCGGAAAATCTACAGGAAACCCTGTGCGGACAGCCTGTGCTGGCACTCAAGCGCCGCGCCAAATACCTGCTGCTCGAGTTTAACAACGGCACGCTGATCCTGCATTTAGGCATGTCGGGCAGCCTGCGCATATTGCCCGCCGCAACCCCTCCGGAAAAACACGACCATTTCGATCTGCTGCTGGACAACGGGCAACTGATGCGACTGCGCGATCCGCGTCGCTTCGGCGCAGTACTGTGGCATGAGGGCGAGAGCAACACACATCCGCTACTGGCAAAACTCGGCCCCGAACCGCTGACCGAGACCGATGGTGTCTATGATTTTGACGCGGATTATCTCTACCGCGCCACCCGCGAACGAAATGTCGCCATCAAACAGTTCATTATGGACAATCATGTCGTAGTTGGCGTGGGCAACATTTACGCCAGCGAAGCACTGTTTCGCGCTGGCATAGCCCCCAAACTCAAGGCGGGAAAACTCAGCCGTGCGCGCTGCGCCAGTCTGGTTGAGGTGATACGTGAGACACTGACTGAAGCGATCTTAGCCGGTGGCAGTACGCTGCGCGATTTCGTCAACGCTTCGGGTAATCCGGGCTATTTTCAACAGCAGCACTGGGTCTACGGTCGAAGCGGAGAACCCTGCCGCCATTGCGGCACGCCCATTATGCAAATCAAACAGGGACAGCGGTCGAGTTTTTATTGCAGTATCTGCCAAAAATAAGGGCATCGCCTATCTGTTCTCTCCCTTGCAGGGCACGTTTTGGCAGGGCCCCACTATCCTTGCTAATTGCGACTTGCCGTAAGGTAAAATAGAGCGCTTAATCCCCTCTTCCCGTCACTTTTCAGAATGTTCATTTACGTTTTATCACCATGTAAGGAGATTTAACATGAAACGTTTATTCATTGCAGTAGCGGTTGCTGCTACTTTTATCACCACACCGACAATCGCCGCCGATGTGGGTGTCTCAATCAGTATCGGCCAACCCGGTTTTTATGGCCGAATCGACATCGGCGACTTCCCTCCGCCACAAGTAATTTATCGTCAGCCGCGCTTCATTGAGCGCGTGCCTGTGGATCGTCCGCCTATCTACTTGCGCGTCCCTCCTGGTCACGCCAAAAACTGGGGTAAACACTGTCGGGAATACGATGCCTGCGGCGAACGCGTCTACTTTGTGCAGGACAACTGGTACAACCGCGAGTATGTGCCGCGTTATCAGGAGAAAAATCGACGTGGAGAACACGAACGTGGCGGCGACCGTCAGGATGATCACGGTCGCAACGAACATGGTCGAGATCGCTAAAACATCGTTGCACAGGGTGGATAAAAACGCGTAGCGCGGCGTCCACCAATTTAATGATTAAACAAAACAAATAGTTATAACAAATAATCCATTAGCACCGGGTTTACGTTCTAATAGAAAATCTGGGTTTATAACATGAAGAATACTCTACTCACCTCACTCTGTTTCCTCGCCTTCTCATTTTCAGTCTGGGCTGCACCGCAACCACACCCCGATCATGTGGTGCTGATCATCGAAGAGAACCACAGCTTCGATCAGATCATGGACAATACACAAAAGGATTCTTACATCCATGCACTGGCCAAACGCGGCACGCTGTTTACCCAGTCTTATGGCATTGCGCACCCCAGCCAACCTAATTATCTGGCGCTGTTTTCCGGCTCAACCCACGGCGTGATAGACGATTATTGTCCATTCAACTTTACCGGCGACAACCTCGCTACCGCATTGATTGATAAGGGCCTGACTTTTACCAGTTACTCCGAATTCATGCCGGTCGCGGGATTTCTAAAATGCAACTCTGGCCCCTATCAGCGGAAACACAATCCGGCCGCCGACTGGCAAGGCTCCCGCCTCCCTGCCTCGGTCAATCTGACCTTTGACGAGTTTCCGCAAGATTTTAGCAAACTGCCCACCGTGTCCTTCGTCATTCCAGACCAGAACAACGACATGCACGACGGCAGTTTTGCCACCGCCGATGAGTGGCTGAAAACCCACATCGATCCTTACGTTTCCTGGGCGTTTAAGAACAATAGCCTGTTAATTTTGACATGGGATGAGGACAACGGCGCGACGGGTAACCATATTGTGACCCTCTTCATCGGGCCCATGGTCAAAACCGGCAGAAGCGCCCAACGTATCGACCACTACACGGTGCTGCGCACCCTGCTCGACTTCTACAACTTACCGGCATTGGGGGCATCAGCTGAAGCGGTCCCCATCAAGGGAATATGGGGAAAACCCTGATATACAAAGGGGCGCTGTAATCCTCTCCATAAATCTGGTATTGTGACCCGCAGGTTGGATGCTGATCGTTTTTCCGTGCTTCTATTTCCAGACACACCAGAAATACGAACCATCATTCGCCAATCGACTTACACAGCGTTGAAGCCACCCATTTTAGAAAAGGATCTACTGAATGAAAACATCGTATTTAGACTCTCATCCGGATGAAAATGGTTTTTTTGGCAAGTATGGTGGTTCATTTATCCCTCCTGTGCTGGAAGGTCCGTTTGCTGAAATCACCAAGGCCTATAAGGAGTTAAAGAACTCCCCCGCGTTTATTAATGAACTGAAATACGTTCGTAAGCATTATCAGGGCCGTCCTACCCCGGTGTCTTTTGCAAAAAACCTCACCGAACATTGTGGCGGAGCAAAAATCTATCTTAAACGTGAAGACCTGAACCACACCGGCGCACACAAATTGAACCACTGTATGGCGGAAGTGATTCTGGCCAAACATTTAGGGAAGAAACGCGTCATCGCTGAAACCGGTGCCGGACAGCATGGCGTGGCACTTGCAACCGCCGCCGCTTATTTTGGCCTGGAATGTGAAATTCACATGGGGGAGGTGGACATTATTAAAGAACATCCGAATGTCGTCCGGATGAAGATTTTAGGGGCGCGCGTGGTACCTGCGACCCACGGCCTGAAAACACTGAAAGAGGCGGTCGACTCCGCCTTTTCGGAGTACATAAAAGATCCAATTAATTCAATCTATTGCATCGGTTCGGTAGTCGGCCCTCATCCATTCCCGATGATGGTCAGAGACTTTCAGTCGGTGATCGGATTTGAAGCCAAAGAGCAGTTTGAGGAGATGGAAGGCAAACTGCCTGACAATGTGATCGCCTGTGTCGGTGGCGGCTCAAATGCCATGGGCATATTTGCGGGATTTATCGATGATGCCACCGTGAATTTATACGGCGTAGAACCTATGGGCAGAGGTGAAAAACTGGGCGATCATGCGGCTACTTTAACCTATGGTGTAGAGGGCATCATGCATGGATTTAATTCGATTATGCTCAAGGATGCCAACGGCGAGCCAGCCCCGGTTTATTCGATAGGCTCGGGGATCGATTATCCGTCTGTCGGCCCTGAACATGCTTATCTCAAAGAGATCGGCAGAACCAAAGTCGGGCTGTGTAACGATGATGAGGCGGTGGATGCTTTTTACAAGCTTTCACAACTGGAAGGCATCATTCCCGCTTTGGAGTCGGCCCATGCGGTTGCCTATGCGATGAAGCTGGCCAAGACCTTGGGTAAAGACCAGACAATTCTGGTTAACTTAAGCGGCAGGGGCGACAAGGATATTGATTTTGTGGTCGAAAATTATCCTATTCCGAATGCGAAATTTTAATTTCAACTAAAAAATCGCTGTCAGGGCAGCAAGATACTTTTTGGCGGTCTGACAGCGCTTTTCGCTAAAATAACGCAAAATTATTTAAAATCAATACTATACAATAAAAAAAGTCTTGCATCAAAAATCAATGCAAGACGCGATTCCGGTAATTACTTAGCAGCCATCAGCCTGTCGTATTTAGCTTGTAACTGGGCAGGAGATTCTACATGCGCGTCATCCTTGGGGATGCAATCGACCGGGCAGACTTCCACGCATTGCGGCGTGTCGTAGTGACCTACACACTCGGTGCATTTATTCGGGTCAATTTCGTAGATGGTATCACCTTGAAAAATCGCGTCGTTCGGGCACTCCGGCTCACACACATCGCAGTTGATACATTCATCGGTAATTATCAGTGCCATACTTTTCTCCTCATCAAAATAAACAAAACTTACAAATAACAGGTATTAAATGCCAATGGGTATTTTTGGCACAATCGCGTTACCACCGTCGGTGAGACAAACTTGCCGACATCACCACCAAATCGCGCGACTTCGCGCACCATGGTGGCAGAAATAAACGTGTATTGCTCGGCGGGTGTCAAAAACAACGTTTCCATCTCAGGGTACAAATTGCGATTCATCCCCGCCAACTGAAACTCATATTCAAAATCCGATGCGGCGCGCAAACCGCGCAACACCACATGCGCATTTTGCGACTGCACGAAGTTCATCAGCAAACCGTCAAAACCTTCGACGCGAACGTTGGGACAACCGGCGAACACCTCGCGCGCCATCTCCACGCGTTCTTCCAGATTAAACAAGGTGTTGGCGCGACTTTGCGCCACCGCCACGATCACCTCGCCAAACAGTCCGGTCGCACGTCGCACCACATCTTCATGTCCGCAGGTAATGGGATCAAAAGTCCCCGGATACACCACTTTAATCATTGCACTTGCCCTATCAATTGGTAATACACCTGCCCCGCCCGGCCCGACTTGAGCACCTGCCAGGGCAGCGGCACCTCAAACGGCGCTCCGGTTTCTACATACACCACGCCATTTTCCGTCAGTCGTTGCGGCAAGACCTCCAGCAACTTCGGCAAAAAATCGCTGACAAACGGCGGATCCAGAAAAATCACGTCAAAACGCAGCCCGTCACGCAGCGCGGAGGCGAATTCTAGCCCATCCTGATGCCGTAGCGCTATATTAGAACATCCTAATTTAGTGATATTTTCGCGTAATGCACGGAATACCAGCGCATTTTTCTCAACCATGACCACCTGTTCGGCACCTCTGGACGCGGCTTCTATCCCCAAAGCACCGCTGCCGGCAAACAAATCCAGACACGTTTTTCCGTACAAGGTTTGCCCCAACCAATTGAACAAAGTCTCGCGCACCCGATCCGGGGTCGGACGCAAACCGTCCGCATCCGGAAAATGAATCACGCGACTGCGCCACTCGCCGCCACCGATCCTGAGCTTATTTATTTTGCACTCCCCGAGTCTGTTTCCGGTGCGCCGACGATCACCGTGGCCATTTTCTCAGGATGTATGTGACGCGCATAGGCGCTGCGTATTTGAGCTACCGTCACTTTTTCAACCCGTGAAGTAAAATCGTCCAGATAAGTCAGCGGCATATCGTAGAAACCAATAATACTCAAATAATCCAATATCTTACGATTACTGTCTATGCGCAGCGGGAAGCCGCCGACGATATTCTGTTTAGCCGCAGTCAATTCTTTCTCGGTTGGTCCCTTGGCGACAAATTCCGCCACGGTCTTACGCACCAGTGCTAGCGCGCCGTCAGCCTGTTCTTTCTTGGTTTGCAGACCGATCTGGAAAGCGCCCGGTTGCTTGAGCGGCATGAAATAGCTGTAGACGCTATACGCCAGACCTCGCTTTTCGCGCACCTCATTCATCAGACGCGACACGAACCCACCGCCGCCCAGAATGTAATTGCCCACATACAGCGGGAAATAGTCCGGATCGTTGCGCGACATGCCCGGCACACCGATCAGAATATGGCTCTGGCTAGCCGGATGAAAGATGCGCAACTCAGAGTACGGGATCTTCATCGCAACGGCAGGCAACGCGGCAACACCTGAGCCTGCCGGCAATTGCGCGGTGAGCTGCTGTGCGATCGCTTCGGCTTGTGCATGGGTCACATCACCCATGATGGCGACCACCGATTGAGACGCGTTGTAGTGAGCAAGATAGAATGCCTTCAACTCGGCTGTGGTGATTTGCTCGACACCGGGAACGTCGCCCGAGACGGGCAAGGCATAAGGATGATTACCAAACACGGCCTTTTGAAAGGCCTTGTCCGCAATGGCTTCCGGCTTAGTCTCGGCTTCTTTCAACGCAGAGAGCAAACGCGTCTTCTCACGTGCCAGTATCGCGTCCGGAAATACCGGATGTTGCAGCACCTGCGCCATGATCCTCAAGGCCTCATCGCGTTCAGTGGCATGGCTCAGGGTGCGCAGTGAAACACTTGCTCTATCCTGATCGAAGCTACCACCCAATTGCGCGCCGATATCCGCCATGCCGCGTGAAATATCATCTTCGCTCAAACCATCCGCACCCTGATCCAGCAACGCATGGGTCATGCCCGCCACGCCGGATTTGGCAACCTGATCGTAACTGCTGCCCGCCGGGACGCTGACTGCCACATCCAGCATAGGAATGTCGTGATCTTCGACAAACAATACGCGAGCGCCACTCGCACTCTGCCAGTGCTGAATATGCGGCGTGGCAAAAGCGTTGCCAACTGCAAAGCACAAAGCGGCTACCGCCAATAGTTTATTAATGAACATGAGCCGCTCCTTCTATCTTGTGTTTCGGCTTGCCGGACAACGGTTGCGGATCGAGCACCGCAACGGTCAGATTATCATCCTGCAAATACGTCTGTGCGACCTGGCGCACCTGCTCTGCGGTGACACCCTGCAATTTCTCCAGCATCACCGGTATCGCCTTGTAGCCCAAACCGATCGACTCCATCTGGCCGATCTGCATCGCCTGATAGAACACGGAATCGAGTTTGTAGACTTCACCCGCCATCACCTGTGCCTTGACGCGTTTCAACTCTTCTTCACTGATACCGTCTTTCACCAGTTGAGCGATTTCAGCTCGCAGCGCCGTTTCCATCTCGGCAACCGTTTTGCCTGCGGTAGGTGTTGCCTCCAGGGTGAACAAACCGGGACCGCGCGAAGTCGAGTCGTAACCTACGCCAACCGAACTTGCGATCTGCTGTTCACGCACCAGATGTTTGTTGAGCCAGGCCGATTCGTTACCGCCCAACACCCCGGCTAGCATCTCCAGCGCATAAGGCTGCCAGTCCAGTTTGGGATCGAGGATATTCGGCGCATGGTAACTCATCACCAGCAGCGGCAATTCAGCCGGCGCTTTGACCACCATGCGCTTGATACCGACCTGAGCCGGCTCGGTAAACTGGCGACGGACGGGCTGCACCTGACGTGGAATTCCACCGTAATAGCGCTCGGCCAGGGCAAACACCTGCTTGGCGTGTACGTCCCCCGCGATGACCAGCGTGGCGTTGTTCGGTGCATACCATTGTTGATACCAGGCTTGGGCGTCATGGACATTCATCTGCTCAAGATCGCTCATCCAGCCGATCACCGGATGCTGATAAGGATGCTCCTGATAGATAGCCGCCATCATCTTCTCCTGCAACAAGGCATGCGGTTCGTCGTCGGTGCGCATGCGGCGTTCCTCCATCACCACTTTGATTTCCTTGGCAAATTCTTTCGCGGACAGATTCAGATTGTGCATGCGATCGGATTCGAGTTTCATCGCCAGCGGCAACTTGGACTTATGCAGTTGCTGAAAATAGGCGGTGTAATCGTTGCTGGTAAAGGCATTCTCACGCCCGCCTGCCGCCGCGATGCGACGTGAAAACTCGCCGGCCGGCACCAAATGTGTACCCTTGAACATCAAATGTTCCAGGGCGTGAGCGACACCTGTCTTACCGGTACGTTCATCCATGCTGCCAGCCTTGTACCAGATTTGCTGCACAATAACGGGCGCGCGGTGATCTTCTTTCACCACCACTTTGAGCCCGTTTGACAAGGTGCGCTCGGCAACTTCGGTGCAAATTGCCTGTTGCGACCACAACAGCAACAATGCTACGCAATAAATCCTCATAATCCCTCACCTCACAACGCCTAATCGGCATAAAATAACAAAAACAGCCACAAGAAGTGGCTGTGTCTATTATGCCCCAACTCTTGCTATCGGAACGCATCCCAAATGTTTAGTTTTTTAAAAAAGAATACCCCCGATAAAATCACGGCAACCATCGTCGACAAACCCACACGCAGTTGGGTTGAACGGCTCAAATCCGGCCTTGCCCGCACCGGCAACCAATTAGCTGATTTATTCAGCCGGGGCGGCAAGATTGACGAAGAACTCTACGAAGAGCTCGAAACCATCCTGATTACGTCGGATGTCGGCATGGATGCAACGGGCGCACTGCTGGCCGATCTGCGCCGCCACGTCAAAGAGCACAAACTATCAGAAGCCGCCGACCTCAAAGCCGGGCTGGCTCATTGCCTGCTCAAACTGCTCAAGCCGCTGGCCGTCCCTTTGCAAGCCGACACACACAAACCCTTTGTCATCATGATGATAGGCGTGAACGGGGCGGGGAAAACCACTTCGATCGGCAAACTGGCCAAATACTTTCAGGGACAGGGACTGTCCGTACTCTTAGCTGCCGGGGACACTTTCCGCGCGGCAGCCCGTGAACAACTGATGACCTGGGGCGAGCGCAACAACGTCACCGTGATCGCGCAGCAAAGCGGCGATGCGGCAGCGGTCATTTACGATGCAGTCCATGCCGCGCAGGCGCGCAAAATCGACGTAGTGCTGGCCGATACGGCGGGACGCCTGACGACTCAGGCGCATCTCATGGAAGAGATCAAAAAGGTCAAGCGCGTCATCGCCAAGGTATTGCCCGAGGCGCCGCATGAAGTGCTGCTGGTACTGGATGCCAACACCGGACAAAACGCGCTGAGTCAGGTCAAAGCCTTCGATCAGGCGCTTGGGGTGACCGGACTGATCCTGACTAAACTCGATGGCACAGCCAAAGGAGGAGTGATAGCCGCCATCGCCCGCGCCCATCCGATTCCGATCCGCTTCATCGGCGTGGGTGAAGGACTGGATGATCTGCGCCCCTTTGTCGCCGAAGAATTCGTCCAGGCTTTGCTGGGGATGTCTGCATGATCACCTTTAATCAAGTCAGCAAACGCTATTCCAGTGGCTTTGAGGCGTTAAAACAAGTCTCCTTCGAACTTGAAAAAGGCGAAATGGCCTTTTTGACTGGCCATTCAGGGGCAGGCAAGAGCACCCTATTGAAACTCATTGCAGCGATCGAACGTCCCAATTCCGGCTCCGTACTGGTCAACAACCAGAATGTCAGCGCCCTCAAGCGCGCAGCACTGCCCTATCTGCGCCGCAACTTAGGCATTATTTTTCAGGATCACAAACTCTTGTTCGATCGCAACGTATTCGACAATGTGCTGCTCCCCCTGCAAATCTGCGGTTTCGATCATCGCGAGAGCAGCAAACGGGTCCGCGCAGCACTGGATAAGGTCGGTTTGTTAAAACGCGAAAAAACCAACCCCATCGCGCTGTCAGGCGGTGAACAACAGCGTCTGTGCATCGCGCGCGCCATTGTCAATCGACCGTCCATCTTGTTAGCGGACGAACCGACCGGCAATCTGGATGCAGAATATGCTCAGGAAATTATGAATATATTCAAATCCTTCCATCAGGTCGGCGTAACGCTGTTGATTTCGACGCATGATGCGGGAGTACTGCGTGACAACCAGATACGTGTGATTGCACTCAAACAAGGTGAAATACAAACTTCTACGGCCACACCTATCTCTGACGAACAACACGTTGAGCAAACCTGCCTGCCTACTCACCCTGCAACCGAAGAAAACGAACCCGCATGATGCACGCACTCGCCCAAAAATTCAGCACCCTACTGATCGCCTTTCGACGAATCTTCGCCTCCCCCGTAGCCGGCATTCTCAATATTCTGGTGATTGGCATTGCGCTCAGCCTGCCAACCGGTATGTATCTGTTACTGCAAAACGCACAAGGACTGGTCGCACAAATATCCGGTGCACCACAGATTAGTCTGTTTCTGGCGATGGATACCACACAAGAAGAAGCGGGTAAACTTCGAAAACAACTGGGGCAGCACAACCGGATCGCCAATGCGGAATTCATTTCACGCGGCTTGGCACTGGAAAAACTCAAAGAGAGCACTGGCCTTGAAGATGTCATCGCAGGACTAGGCAACAATCCGCTACCTGATGCCTACATCATCACACCCAAGCAGACGGATGCCAAATCGCTGGAAGATCTGCGCAACGAGCTCCAACGACTACCCGCTGTTGAGCACGCGCAACTCGATTCGGCGTGGGCGTACAAAATGGAAGCCTTGTTAGAATTTGCCCGCATCGCGGTGCTGATATTGGCCAGCTTGCTGAGCCTGGGACTGATTGCCATCACCTTCAACACAATACGACTGCAAATTCTCACACAAGATGATGAAATTCAGGTTTCAGGACTCATAGGTGCAACCGATGCATTCATCCGTCGGCCCTTCCTCTACTTCGGCGCAATGCAGGGTTTGATAGGCGGCATAGCGGCCTGGCTAATCATCGCTATCAGCCTGCTTTTTCTCAAAGCGCCGCTCGCCACCCTGTCACAACTTTACGCCAGCAATTTCACCCTGCATCCCTTGTCCATGGCAGACAGTTTTTCTTTATTGCTTTTCTCTGTATACCTGGGATGGCTGGGTGCCTGGCTGTCAGTTGGTCGTCATTTGTCGCGTATGGCCCATTAACGGGTGACAGGTGCAAAGTTAGTTGACAGCCACGCTTTTTTTAAGAACAATAGACGACCTTTTTACGATGCGATAGCCTATACTGTCGATAAGTGTCAACACCTAACAAAACTGGAGTCATCATGGAACAATCGAACTGCAAAAAAATGGTACCTGCACTGCTGGTTGCAATCGCTTTATTTTTGGTGGGTGGCTTTTTCCTCAGCAAAGAACTGGGCATGATCTGTGTGATCTTTGGCATCGCCATTGCAGGCTGGGGCGCAGGCAGCGTGATGGACTCAGAAACACCTGCTTCAGAGTAATTTTAAGACATTCATATCGACCTGAGCTTGACCACTTTATTCAGCGCATTACCACTTGAATAAATAGCCACTATCAATACCCATGAAATGTCCGGTTAAAAACGGACATTTCTCACCACCACAGGATGAACCAAATTCCATCCTGGCACTCTCAGGCAGCGTGTTTGAATGAACTTGTTTAGGAGGATTTTCCGATGAATTTCGCAACCAGTTTACCCGTACCCACAGGCGCTGGCAGTCTGGAAAGTTATATCCAGCTGGTGAAACGCTTTTCTGTGTTGTCACAGGAAGAGGAATTCACACTGGCCACGCGTTACCGCAATGACAACGATCTTGATGCAGCGCGTCAATTGGTCATGTCTCACCTGCGCGTCGTTGTTAGCGTGGCGCGCGGCTACGCGGGCTATGGACTCCCTCAGGCAGATCTGGTTCAGGAAGGCAATATCGGACTGATGAAGGCCGTTAAGCATTACGATCCTGACTATGGCGTGCGCCTGGTTTCCTTCGCCCTGCATTGGATACGCGCCGAGATCAATGAATTTGTGGTACGCAACTGGCGCATGGTCAAAATTGCGACCACCAAGGCGCAGCGTAAACTGTTCTTCAACTTGCGTAGCCTGAAGCAAGGCTTGGGTTCCCTCAAACCGCAACAGATCAGTGAAATCGCCACACAACTAAACGTCAGCGAGAAGGACGTGATTGAAATGGAGTCGCGCTTCGCGGGTCACGAAGTCGCACTTGACCCTCAAGGTGCGGATGAAGAGGATAGTTACTCACCCATCCAGTATTTAGCGGATAACGAAGAGCACGAACCGTCAAATATTCTGGAAAGCACAGAAAATGAGCGACTGCAGACGACCGGCCTTGCAAACGCACTGGCAAGCTTAGATGAGCGCAGCCGACGTATCGTAGAGGCACGCTGGCTCAATGAAGACAGCAGCGCAACCTTGCACGAACTGGCCGCAGAATTCAATGTGTCAGCAGAGCGCATCCGTCAGATCGAACAAAAAGCCTTGAGCAAGATGCAGACAGCGCTGACCTTGAAAGCCGCTTAAACCTAAAAACCGCAGCTCAAGCCACAGAGTTCACAGAGAACGCCAAGAGTTACATTGGTTTTATACTTTTTGCCGCCTCACCCAAAAGGTGTTTGATAAAATGTAAATAACTATTTGTTTTTACTCGTTTAACTCGGTGTTCTCTGTGGCCAAATTCTTTTTATAGGTTAAACAACCTGCTTCCCCAGAACGTAAAAAAGCCGCACATGTGCGGCTTTTTTATTTAGTACCAAACTATTACTTTACGATCGTCAACTTAGGCCTAGTCGGCGCAGGTTTATTCGCCGTTTCGCTATTGGTGATCGAAGGCGGTTGGGGGTCAGTACCTTGAAATACCAAACCCTGACCGTTTTCCTTGGCAAAGATCCCGATCACAGCGTCAACAGGTACCATCAGATTAAATGAAGCACCGCCGAAGCGCCCGCTGCACGTGATCATCTCGTTACCCATCTCCAGATTCTTCACCGCGCCCATACTCAGATTCAGCACGATTTCGCCGTCTTTGACATAAGCGATCGGCACTTCAGTCTGTTTGTTAACGCGCACTGCTAGATAAGGCGTCAAACCGCTATCCGAACACCATTCGTAAATGGCGCGAATCAGGTAAGGGCGGGTAGACAGATCGCTCACTTGCGCATCGCTCTTTCGCTAGGTGTCAGAGAATCGATGAAACCCTGACGTGAGAACAGACGCTCCGCATACTTCATCAGCGGTGCAGCATCCTTACCCATCTGAATCCCATAGTGATCAAGACGCCACAACAACGGCGCAATCGCGACATCCAACATGGAAAACTCGCCCCCCAGCAAAAACTTCTGCTTGGCTAGGATTTGTGACAATTGAGACAGATTATCACGCACCGCCGCACGCGCCTTATCCGCCGCTTTCCCGCCCTGCTCTATCGTTGTGACGTAGCTGTACAACTCTTGCTCAAAGCGATGCAGGAACAGACGAGCGCGACCGCGCATGACAGGGTCGGCAGGCATCAACTGAGGATGCGGGAAACGTTCATCAATATACTCATTGATGATATTCGCTTCCAGCAACACCAGATCACGCTCAACCAGTACAGGAACTTTGTTGTAGGGGTTGATCGCCGCGAGGTCTTCTGACTTATGCATCAGATCCACGTCGATCACTTCAAAGTCCATCCCTTTCTCAAACAGTACAATTCTACAGCGATGGCTATAAGGACAAACCGTCCCCGAATACAATATCATCATTACTTGGTTACCCTTTGATCAACCGGGTGTTCTGCATGTAAGCGCGCACAAGGAAATAACCAGTTCCACCTACCACACCGACAACTGCGATGGTGGCAAGAATTGGATAAGAACCGGTACCTGTAACGCCGCCTATCCACACATAACGTTCGAATAGGGTGCCGATTATAATACAAGTCGCTATTGCATTGATAGCCGCAACATTATGACGCGGACCAGGGAAGCAGAGCGCAACAAAAGGAATCACGAACTTTAGCACCAGCATAGACCACCAAAGAAAAGCATAGTCGCCGTTTTGCATACCAAATACGCGATCCGTTTCGTCAGGAAGATTACCGTACCAGATAGTCAGGTATTGCGCATCAAACGTATAAATCCACAGCAAGGTAAACGCCATCAGCATTTGTGCCAGGTAGTTATAGATCTTATCCGGAACCGGTTTGACCAGCTTATTACCGGAATTCAACAGGTAGATCCACACAACCAGGAATGCCAGGAACATACCGAAGTTGCTGACGAACTGTTGCAGACCGTAAATCGCACTGTGCCAGTGAGGCACCAGGGTCATCTCAAAGTCCCAAGCCACCATCGTGCTGTACAGCACAAAGAAGAACGGAACCCAAGTCGCCACGGTATGAAAACGCGCCGCATCTTCCGGACTACGCTCACTCACAGCCTGACGCTGAATAAAAACCCAGCATAGTGCCATCATAAAGATGATACCAACTACTTCGCGAGACATCAGCCAGTGAGGCTGATACCAACCCGGCATATGCGCTTCAGCACCCAAATGCGTCTCCCACCACGGAAACGTGTGCGCCCCCCCTGAAAGCAACACAACCAACAGCACAAAAGCCAAAGGAAACAAGGCATAAAGCGACACCGCCAGATGACGCACATCATAACGCCACTGTGCATTCACTAGGTGTAACACCGAACACAATGCCACGCCACTCAAGGCGAGCGACAGCACCACGACGAAACTGACCGTCAAAACAGCCCAATTACTGTATTCCAACATTTTTCTAGCCTCCTATTTTGACTGCGCCGTAGCTAAACCGCTCTGACCCTTTTGCAGAACTTTTCTCACGTAGTTCACTACATGCCAGCGCTCTGTCGATGACAGGTCATTTGCGTAGGAAGGCATTACTGCACCGCCCAAAGTCATATAGCCGTAGATATAGCCGTCCGGATAATCCTTGCTCACCCAGGAGTGCATTTCACTACCGGAAGTCAAATTCCACGGCTTCATCACCAACTTCTCACCCACCAGACCATCACCGGTACCCGACTTGCCATGACAAGGTGTGCAATAGATAGAGAATAGATGCGCTCCCTTTGCGACAGATTTATCATCCGCAGGAACCGGATTTTGCATGGCTTTAGCCGCATCCAGATCTTTAACTGCAACCGTCGTTCCTGCAACCGGCAACGAACGACGAGGAAAAGCCTTCATCCCCGGATTAGTAGGATCTACGCTTTCCTGCGGTTTGATGCTGATCTGATTCGCCATATCCTGCGACCAGGGCCACGCCTGTGCAAATGTCGGCGCTAACAACAAAGTAATAACCAGCGACTTGGCGATTGTCTTGTGATCGCCTAGTCGAATGGCTAGGGGTTTCATCATTGCTAAGGATAATTTTTTCATTTCCCTGCCTCTTCCTGAATTTCCAATGCCTTATGCTTAACAAAAATTGCCCTAATTGCGCTGACAGCCGCCTCTTCGACCTCAACCAGGATAGCGATATTGTCTTCTGACACTTTTCTGCTATACAACGATGAGCGCTTAGCCGGCAATCCCGCACAAACCAAAAAGCCCAGAATCGTAATGAACACCCCGCCCAGAATGAACATTTCATAGGTCAAAATGAAATTGGGAGGGAACGGAACGATAGGCTTACCGCCCTTCAACTGCATGTAAAAGTTAGCCTGTCCGCCTGAAATCAGGAAGAAGCCCAGCAACCCACCCATGACTGCGCCCACCAGGGTAAACCACTGCACATAGACCGGCTTATCACCCAGAAACTCCTCAACTTCAGGATGTTCGATGGGAGATTTAACCACCATGTCGTCACCAGCGTTAAAACCACTGATGCTGGCAGCGCGCAATTCCTTGACGACTAATTCCGCCTCTTCAAAGTTGCCATACAAGGCAAGTAAATTACGTTTACTCATGATTAGTGCGCTCCTTGTTCAGCGGCTTCACTCTTCTTCAGATGCAGAGTACGGTGATAAACCATTTCCTTAACTTCATACATAGAGACAGAAGGGAACACCTTACAGAAGATCATAAACAGCAAGGTAAACCAGCCGAAACTACCAAACACCATACCCCACTGAACCATAGAAGGCCATTGATCATGGTCCCATGTCCAAGGGTACAGACCATGCGAGAAAGTAGGCGCAATGATCATCCAACGCTCTAACCACATACCCAGATTCAGCAGCAATGAAGTTGCAAATAACACTGGAATATTGGTCTGGAAGCGCTCGAATGCGAATACCAAAGGCACTACCGAACCGCAGAAAATCATCCCCCACCAGAACGGAGCATAAGTACCGGTCGCCTTCTGGATCAACACCGCCTTAGAAGCTTCATCATGGCTGTACCATACTGCTGCGAATTCAACCGCATTCAAGTAAGTCCAAACCATCGCAATCGCAAAGGTCAGACGAACAATCTTCTTCAGAATGCTCTTGGTCATGTACTCTTCGAAACGGAATGTATAACGCAGGATGATGAACAACGTGATAATCGCCGCACAACCTGAATACAACGCACCTGCCACGAAATAAGGCGGGAATGATGTAACGTGCCAACCCGGAGCCTGAGACATGGCAAAGTCTGATGCCACGATAGAGTGCACCGATACCGCCAGTGGAATCAGGAAACAAGCGATCGTGAGATAAGTCACGCGGAAATTACGCCATTGACGGTCCGTACCTTCCCAACCCAAAGCCAGCAGGGTGTACAACTTACGACGCCAGCCGTCAGCCATATTGTCGCGGGCAATCGCCAGATCCGGAATCATCCCGACAAATAAGAACAGAATCGAGGAGCTCAGGTAAGTGAAAATGGCCATCGCATCCCACAACAGTGGCGACTGGAAATTAGGCCAGATTCCACGCTCGTTAGGGTAAGGCAGCGAGTAGTAAAACTGCCATAAGCGACCGATATGTACCAATACGAAAAGTCCAGCGGTCATCAGCGAGAACGTGGTCATGGCTTCGGCGAAACGGTAAATCGGTTTACGCCAGTCCGCATGCATCAGATGCAAGATCGCAGACAGTAAGGTACCAGAGTGGCTCATACCGATCCAGAAGATGAAGGTAGCGATGTACAAGCCCCATACTTGAGGATTGTTCAGATTCGCCACACCCATACCGGTGCGGTACTGATAAATTTCACAACTCACCCCTACGCCAAAAGCGCAGATGGCGCAAAACAAAATGACCCAATACAACTTTCTTGGATTTTCCAAGCTCTTCATCACATCCTGGTTAATTTTTACCCAGGCTATGTCTTCGCGGATATCTTTCATTATTATTCCTTAATGGAGTTCCTGTTAGCTTACGTCGACTAAACTGCGCTCTCGCGCACGCGTTCCAGATACATCACCGAAGGATAGGGGCGCATATCTTCGAATATGCGATAACCGCGCAATTCAGAACCCTCTTCTTTTTCATCCTTGGTTTGTTTATCTTTGTCGATCTCGACTTGCTGAGCCTGCCATTGCTTGTGTACGCGTGATTCAGGATTAACCAGATTACCAAAGGAAATCGCACCGGTCGGGCAAGATTGCTGACATGCCGTCTGAACTTCGCCTTCACGCACGATGCGACCTTCGCTCTTGGCCACGCTCTTGGCGGCTGTCAGGCGTTGCACGCAGAAGGTGCATTTTTCCATCACACCCTTGCTGCGTACCGTCACGTCAGGATTCAACTGCTGACTCATCTCGGCCGGCCAGACTGCATCGTCAGTCGGATAGTCGTACCAGTTAAAGTAACGCACCTTGAACGGGCAGTTAGCCGAGCAATAACGTGAACCGACGCAACGATTGTAGACCTGTGAATTCAAGCCATCCGCTGTGTGATTAGTCGCCGCAACCGGGCAAACCGTTTCACAAGGAGCGGCTTCGCACTGCTGACACATCATAGGCAAGAACTGCGCGCCCTGATCTGCAAACTCACGACCGTCTTCATCCCAGTAACGCTCGATGCGCATCCAGTGCATTTGCTGACCGTGTTGAAAACGCTCTTTGCCCACCACAGGAATATTATTTTCCGCGTAACAAGCGATGCTACAGGCATTACAGCCTGTGCAAGCATCCAGATCGATACTCATCGCCCATTTGTACGGGTCGTGAGGCTTATCATCAACCGGGTGAGTATGGCGGAATTGTGACCAATTCTCTAATAGATTACTAACAGACATAACTTAGACCTCCTCCGAAAGATCAACTTGATCTGTGGTCTTGCGCAAGGCGATTCTTCTGCCCATTTGCATACCACCCGCAGCACCTTCATCTTTGACGATGAGTACACGTGCACCAGTCTTTTTGATACTGACGCGCGTTTCATGCAACGCCAGTTCGCCGGTTTCTTTGTCAAATATCGCATCCAGAATACCGAATGGATTCACGCCGTAACCCTTGGCGTAACGACCCATCGCTTCGTGACCGCGACCCAGTGGTACCGACACCGCATCAGGGTGAATGCCGGGGAACAGATAGGCTTGAGCCTTGATCGAACCGGACTTGGAAGTGACTTCGACCACGTCGCCATCGACGATACCCAATTCAAGTGCCTTCTTGGGATGAATTTCAACCCATGAATCCCAGACGATCGTAGTCAATGGATCAGGCGACTCCTGCAACCAGGGTTGGTTGGCATGGCGACCGTCGCGCAGACTGGCCGTCACACCCGGAATAAAGTGCATCGGGAATTTTGCATCAGCCGTTTCAGCCTTGGGTAATTGCAAACCGGAAGTCGCAGCCTTGTCAGCCAGCGTGGCTGAGGAACTTGAAATCTTCAACACGCCACGAGTCAGCGCTTCATTCCAGAAATTATCGTCATCGGAACCACCTGCACCCAGCGCACCCTTGTTTTGCAACAGTGAACCACGCAGGTAAGCGTAGTAGTCTTCAAAGTTTTTATATTCGTCAGCGCGACGTTGCTTGAGCAAAGTCAGCAAGATGTCACCCATGCTGCGGGTATTAGCGTGCAGCTTTTCCATCAGCGGCTGCTGAATATTGAGTTGCATACCATCGGCCAGATATTCAGGGACCTGTGTACCCCAGTCTTCCAGCGCGGAATCGAGCGGCAATACCAGATCAGCCTGCATCGCCGTTTCATCCATGTAGTGAGCGAATGCGACCTTAAAGCCGACCTTGGCCATGTTGTCCTTAAACTTGAACGCGCCCGGTGCGGTAAACACAGGGTTCGCAGCGAAGTTAAACAACACCTTGTATTGGCCTGCTACCAGACCATCGTTCAGCGACTTGAGTGAGGCTGTGCTGCCGACAATAGGCGCCAATTGCGGGAACGGCACATTGCTTGGCGCTTCGATGGTCTTGCCGACGTTACCCAACACATGGTTGAGTAAGTTGATCGCCGCTGCGTTTTGCGCGCCGTGCGCATAACCTTCAACTGCACTCCCCGCCAGTATCAGGCTAGGGCTGCGCAGTTTCAGCAATGCGGCAATTTTATCGATTTGACTCGCGGAAACACCGGTCTCTTTCGTTACATGGGCGTGATCATAAGGCTTGACCAGTTCGGCGATTTCGCCACTTGTCGTACCCAACGCATTGATGATACCCAATGCCAGAACCCCTTCCGTACCTGGCTTGACAACCAGCCAGCGGTCCGCATTTGCACCCGTTAAGCTCATCTTGGATTCGACCTGAATCAGCACACCGCGCTGACCATCCATCCCCTTGCGGAACTGCGCATACTGCTGCGAGAAATGCACAGGTGAAATCCAGCTACCCAGAAAATCCGCACCAAAAGACAACACGACCTTCGCTTTGTCCAGACGGTAGCGCGGTAGCGCCACGCCATACGATTTCAGATTAGCGGCACGCACACCCACGGGTGCCAGCGCTTCATACACGAAGTGATTCTTGGTACCGATACTCTCCAGGTAATTGCCCAGCAAGGCTTTGAGATGGCCGCTCACACCACCACTCAGAAAGGCAATTTCCTCTCCCTTCACGCCCGTTAACTTCTCGGCGATCAATGCATAGGCTTTATCCCAGGTGATCGTCTCGCCTTTGTTGCCATTGCGCAATATCGGTTCGCGCACACGGTCCGGGTTGTAGTGGTGCTGAACACCCGCCTGCCCCAAACCGCACAGCTTGCCTTTATTGATACCGGAATCAGGATTACCCTCCAGCTTCAACACACGTCCTTCACGTACACGGCCGTTGATGCTGCAACCGGCATCGCACTGCGCGCAGGTTGAGTTGTAATACACCCCGATACCGGGAATCATGTAGTCATTTGCTTCGACGTAGGAAACCACGGTTTCCTTACCATCTTCAACTGAAGTGTTACCGCAACCGGAGAGCGCAACTGCGGCGCCACTCCAACCCAACACTTTCAGAAAATCACGACGATCTATACCACTGTCTATCATCACAGCCTCTCTGGTAAATTCTTTAATTTTCATGACAGCTTACTTATGGCACTGCCAGCAGTCGTTAGGACCTTGAGCCTTAACAACACCTGAAGCGTCCGGTTTTGCCGCCGGCTTCTGGAAGCTGTACCAATATGCCTGATCACCCACCGGCGTTCCACCAGCAGCGGTAACCGGATGTGCCTTCTCATGGCAGCTCGCACACCAGCCCATAGACAAGGTCTTTTGGCGACGCGCAACGGTCATGGATTTCACATCACCGTGACAATAGCCGCACGCTTCCTGAGTCGGACGATTTTGCTGTTCGACAAAGCGCTTGATGTGACGCTCATGGTTAAAACGCACGAAATCCGGCAGGTCATGAACTTTCTTCCACGGCACCGGCTTCTTTGCATCCCAGTACTTGAACAATTCGACGATGCGCGGTTTATTGCGCACTGACTCGATGTTCTGGTGGCAGCCGATACATTTTTGCAGCGGTGGAATCCCCGCAACGGCACTACGCCTAGCATAGGTATGGCAATACTGACAATCAATTTCCATACCGCCCTTGAGAGGGTCGCTATTAGTTGGATCGTTAGGATTGCGCAAACCTGCGTGGCGATTATGTGGAAATTCAATAGGCTGCTGAATTTCCGGACCTAAACTATCTTCGGTCGTGAGTGTAGGTTGCGGGTCATTCGCTGCATAACTGCTTACAGCCATAAACAAACCCACTAACAAGATAGGTAAACGTAAGAAACGGTACATCGTAAGGACTCCCCCCAGCAGACGAAAGATCACATGCCAAAATTCTGGCATGAACGAACAGGCAAATCGGAATGTTTTTAAAGCGATGTGTCGCGACGTTTATTTTTAGTTGCTATTGTTTTTAGTTACTGCAAAACTTCGTGTGACGCGACTACGAACGAATAATGTCTGGTTTAAAAAACAAAGTCAATACAGTTTATTACCTGCGTTTATAATCAAGTCAAAAAGTGCTTATGCCACACGTAATTACATGATTTGCTTATATACTTTACCAACCTAAATTACTGGGTATAACAAGGGATTTTGCCAATGAATGAAGAGACTGCTGTACTGAATTTTTTCGCCAAAACAGAGAATTTATCACTGGGCTTATCGGTGGCCGAGCAGATAGATGAGATACGAATTACGATGAACTCCGCGTTCTGGCAATCTTTGCGCGTGCAGCTTAATAGCTTGATTAATCAACAGGTGTCCGACTGGAAAGCAGAAGTCATCGAAGACCGCAATGCTACTGAGGTCTTGGTCGGCGTGCAATGCAAGCTGCAAGCTGCGCAACCGCATTACCTTTTCCCCATGCTTGAACAACAATATTTGGGAGGTGTCTGGCGCATCTACTTTGGCCTGATGTGGAGTACAGCACCATCGATGACTCAACTTGCCCTGCCCGCTGTTGCAGAACTCAAACAAACGTTACTCGATTCAGGTTTCAAAACCAATGAGGCTTTTCTTGCCTGGCAGTGGACCAACTTATATCCGCGACGCCGTGACTTCCTGCTGCGCTACTCGCAGCAACCTGAAGCATTGCTCGATGAAGTCGAAGCCCTGCTGGCGCGATTGCTGGTCAATCAACGCGAACTAATCACAGCCGCCAACGCCGCACTGCGCACAGCTCCGGTCAGCATGACGGTTTCACTGGATCAACTGCACCGACAAAAATAACATATTGATTTTAAAAAATTTATACCGGGTTAGCCTGGTCAAAGAAACGATGTTCGAGACCAAACTGCTCTGCCAGATGCGCGCCTAAAGCCTGCACCCCCAACCTCTCTGTCGCATGATGCCCCGCCGCAATAAAAGCTACGCCTGTCTCGTTGGCCAGATGGTAATTCTGCTCGGATATTTCGCCGGTCAAAAACACATCCACACCGCGCGCGATCGCCGCTTCAAAATAGCCCTGCGCGCCACCGCTACACCAAGCGATTTTTCGCATAACACTATCACCGTTGCCTATCACCTGCGGGACACGCTGCAAAGCCTCACCTACCCTAGCGGCAAATTGGCTCAGCGTGACCGTTTGTACTAGTTCGCCGAAACAAGCGATATTTTGTTCACTGAACCGCCCCTGCTCGACCAACCCCAGCACTTTGCCCAGTTGCGCATTATTGCCCAGCGTCACATGAGCATCCAGCGGCAGGTGATACGCCAGCAAGCTCACATCGTGTTTTAGCAGCTGCGCGATGCGTCGTTTTTTGATCCCGACAATGCAGGCATCCTCATTGCGCCAGAAATAGCCGTGATGAACGATAATTGCATCCGCGCCCCAGGCGATCGCCTCATCCAGCACCGCCTGCGACGCCGTGACCGCCGTGGCGATACGCAACACCTCGCTTCGCCCTTCAACCTGAATACCGTTGGGGCTGTAATCCTTGAATTGAGCGGTTTGCAACAAGCTTGCGCTATAATCACGTAGTTCATTGAGTAACATGAAATTTCCTAATAGATATCGATCAGGCTCATCTTAACATGCGTAAACACTGGCTGTTATTCACCCAAACCGTCACCATTGCCCTGGCGCTGCTGTTCATCATCCATACACTTAAACCTGAACTGCTGCCAACCGCCGCCCGCAACGGCGTTGTGACCCTCTATGAAAACACTGCGCCCGCAGGTGCACTGCCTGCCACGGGACTTAGCATTGCGGCTAAAAAAGCCATGCCGTCCGTGGTCAATATTTTCACTCGCACCACAGTCAAGACACCGGTCAGCCCGTTTATGGATGATCCTCGTTTTCGTTTTTTCTTCGGCGACCAGAATGACGCTGAACCGCAAAGCAACTCCAGCTTAGGATCCGGCGTCATTGTCAGCCCGGACGGTTTCATCCTGACCAATCAGCACGTCGTCGAGGCGGCCGATCAGATCGAAGTTGCTTTAGCCGATGGCCGCAAAGCTCGCGCCCACGTGATCGGCTCCGACCCTGAGACCGATCTGGCCGTGATTAAAATCGACCTGCCCGGCAAACTTCCCGCCATAACCTTCGGTCATCCGGAGACAGCCAATGTCGGTGATATGGTACTCGCGATTGGCAATCCGTTCGGCGTCGGACAAACCGTCACCATGGGCATCATCAGTGCTCTCAAACGCAACCATCTGGGACTGAATACGTTCGAGAGTTTCATCCAGACTGATGCGGCCATCAACCCCGGTAACTCCGGCGGCGCACTGGTAGATATCAACGGCAATCTGATCGGTATTAACAGCGCAATTTATTCTCCGAACGGCGGATCGCTGGGTATCGGTTTTGCGATTCCGGCCTCGACCGCCAAGAAAACCATGGAACAAATCATCCAGAACGGTTCTGTGACGCGCGGCTGGATAGGCGCGGCAATACAGGAACTCACGCCCGAGCTGATTGAATCCTTCAAAATGGCGGACTCGAACGGCGTATTGATCACCGAAGTAATCCACAACAGCCCAGCAGAACGCGCGGGCATCAAGACCGGCGACATTCTAATCTCGATAGATAACAACGCGATCAATGACTGGAATTCCATGCTGGAAACGGTCGCCAACCTGCCACCCGGCAATGTTGTCGCGGTCAAAGTGCTACGCAAAGGGACTGCGATCGTCTCTCAGGTAAAAATAGGCAAGCGCCCGAAATCCAGGGCGTAAGGCAAAAGCACCCGGGTACATTGACATCCTTACCTCACCAAAACAGCGAACTCACTTTGACACGCAACGATTTGTTTAATTGTTAGTAATTTATAAAACCTACGGGTAAAAGATTTTACAAAGTTAACGTATTACAGACGAAGCACCTTGTTTTAATAACGCCTCAAATTGCTCGATGGGAACGGGCTTGCTGAAGAAATATCCTTGGTAATGATTACAACCCAGTAAACGCAAGAGTTGTCTTTGCTCATCCGTCTCCACTCCTTCGGCAATAATGTCCATATTCATGCCTTTCGCCATGGCAATGATGGTACGTACAATCGAGTTGCCTTCAGGATCTGCTGAAAGATTACGCACGAAAGACTGGTCGATCTTGAGCTGGTTGAGGGGCATCTGCTGAATATATTGCAAGGATGAATAACCTGTACCGAAGTCGTCCAATGAAAACTGAATACCCGTTTCTTTCAGCACATTCATGCATGCAATGATGCTGCCGATATTATCGACCAGCATGCTTTCGGTCAGCTCCAGCTTGAGCCTGGCAGGATTGATGGCATGGCGCTGTACGGTCGCCTGAACTTGTGCCACGAAATCAATCTGGTTGAACTGTCTGGCACTCACGTTTACTGCCAGCACAAGGTCACAGGTGGATAGGTGTTGTTCCCATACCTTAATTTTCGCACAAGCCGTATCAAGCACCCAAAGACCGATGGGCAAAATCAACCCGGTCTCTTCTGCCAGCGGTATGAATTGCAAAGGCGACACCAATCCCCGTTCCGGATGTATCCAGCGTATCAGTGCCTCGGCACCGAGGGGATGCTGCGTATCATCCACCTGTATCTGGTAATACAAATGAAATTGATCGCCCTCCAGCGCTTTGCGTAATTCGCCTTCCAGACTTGCTCGAGCAACAATGGCTAACTGCATCTCAGCATCAAAAAAGCGTAAGGTATTGCGTCCTGCCTTTTTGGCTTGATACATAGCGATGTCGGCTTGCTTCATGAGCTCCTCTGCCGCTTCCGGTTGTTTGCCGAACAGGGTGATACCGATGCTGGAAGTGCTATGGTATTCCTGTGCGCCTAACAGATAAGGCTGACTGAGCGCATATAGAATTTTTTCACCTACCGCTTTCGTGTGCTCCGCCGCTTCGAGTACCTGTTCGCCCAGTATTTTCAGCATCACCACAAACTCGTCACCGCCTATCCGGCACACGGTATCGCCTTCACGTACACAGCTCTCAAGGCGAAGTGCGACTTGTTTTAACAACAGGTCGCCCATATCATGACCGAGTGTGTCGTTGAGTGTCTTAAAATTATCCAAGTCTATGAACAGTAACGCACTTTCCCGGCCACTACGCGCGCTGACAACCAACACCTGCTGAAGCCGTTCAAGCAGAAGCCGCCGGTTAGGCAAGCCGGTGAGCAAGTCGTAGAACGCCTTATGATAAATATCTACTTCAGCAGCCTTGCGTTCTGTAATGTCAATGTGTGACCCGACATAGTGCGTGATTACCCCATCACGGGTTTTAACGGCAGTGATGCTGAGCCATTTTGGATAGATCTCGCCACTTTTTCGTTTATCCCAGATTTCCCCTTGCCACTTTCCTGTGCGGATCAGCGTTTCCCACATTTCGCGATAGAAGTCCGCGTTATGGCGCCCCGAGCTGAACATGCGGGGCGTTTTCCCCACGACCTCTTCAGCTGTGTAACCGGTATTTTCGGTAAATGCCTGATTGACCCGCAGGATCACATTATTCGCATCCGTGATTATAAAACTTTCTTGCGAATCGAAAGTGGAGGCAGCGATGCGAAGATCTGCTTCATCTTGCTTACGTATAGTAATATCCAAAAAGGTAACAACAACATTCAACGGAATAGTATCTCCCGGCTCGAATATAGGCACCGCATTAAGTAATACCCAGCATAAACTTTCGTCCGGCTTGTAAATTCCCATAATGACATTCAGCTGCGGAATTCCAGTGCGAAATACCACCTGACTGGGTCGTGTATCCACTAAAAATGGAGTGCCATCTTCATGAATAGTTAGCCAGTCAATCGTTTTTCGCCCCCGTAGCTGTTCAGTTGTCAACCCGAGGATGCGTTCTGCTGCGTGGTTCCACATTTTGATTGTGCCATCTCGCCGATGTGTGACAACGGCCTCCGACAATACCGACACCACTGCGTGAAAATGATCATCTTTCGCTTTGAGCAATTCATTCGCTTGTTCGCGCCGGACGTCTTCAATCGCTTTTCGAGTTGTGCTATCTCGGAATACAAAGACAAACAACAACACTCCCTGCACCCGCATTCCCGACGAGGAAACTTCCAGCGGAAAATTATCAGCGCGCTTTCTTTTCCCCGTAATTTCAATCGGACTACCAACAAAGGAGCGGTCAATTGACATTCGGTCGATCTCATTGGCACCGCTTTTGAATATTTCGTCGCTTGCGGGGTCGATGACTAAATCCAGAAGCGACTTATCAACGGCTTCATTTTGTGAATAGCCAAACATCCTTGCCGCAGCGGAGTTCCATTGGATAATTTTAAAATTTTTATCCGTGGTAACAATAGGCTCGGTCACGGTTTCAACGAGCAAGTCATAGCTCATTTGTGCTTGCCGGAACAGCTCAGTCATCTCAACTCGGAATGGCATGCCATATTTTCTGGCATAACAGGAAGTCGCCAAAATAGCAGCCATGGCATAAATTCCTGCGACATAGTGCCCCACCCTGTTCAGCCACCCCATCGAACTCCCAACGGACGGTTGAATAAGCGCTGCAACCAAGCCCAGGGAGATCATGAACAAGGACATCGCATACCAATAATAAAATGGCCTTTGTTCTCTGTTGAAAATCTTTAACAAAAACAAGGCTGAGAGAAAAAATAGAACTGATGAGCACCCTAAGACTAATTGTCGCAATAATGTTGGGCCAACGCCTTGAACAAAAAATAGCGGCGTGGCACCCCGGATGGCTGCCAACGTGACACCAAGCAGGACAATAAAAATGCCTGAGACCAGCCAAATCAGGTTGGTTTTTTTTCGCGCTGATCTCGATTCAGGTGTCTCATTCCTCAAGAACAACACGATGCCGACGGCATGAAAAACGGCGCTCAGCAGCACACTAAGGTTATAAATTGTGACGTTTACATTGGCACCCTGAGGACCACCGATCAACCATCCTGCCAAAACAGCCCCAACACCAAAGGTCATTAAACCGCACCCCATCAACAGGATACTGCTCAGCCCGCCCAGAAAATACAATCTCATGGCAATAATCGAGACGAAAATAGGCAGTGCGCCGGCAAAAATCGTATTCAAAATAGGGAGCAGAAGTGTCGGCTCAAAGGTTTCTGTAGATGCTTCAAGAAACAAAACGAGCATCGTTCCGAGATACGCAAAGGTTAATACGATTGCGCCAACCATCTGCCTTGAAAGGAAGTGGGTGGGTGCCGCAAGCGGCAGTGTGTTTGACATTTTTATGTGTTACCCATCTGTTGATAAATCTGAAATCAACACTGGTTCCAGCACGGATCGTAGCGAGTGCAGTGTGCGCGCTTTTTAGGAATGGCGTACAACTATTATGGGATTAACCGACGTTAGTTCAATTCGCAGCCGGACGTTAGGATTGTTTTATAAAATATAGCCACACTTACATCGCAGGTGCGCTGACGATGCGGATTTCGCGTTGCGGGTAAGGTATCTCGATACCTGATTGACTAAAGGCACGCCAGATCGCCAGATTCAGATCAGAACGCAAAACGGTCTGTGACAATTCGGGATCTTCAATCCAGACCGACAACTCCAGCGAAATACCGTTATCGGCAAAGGCCAGTAAATTAACGCCGGGTTTGGGATCGCCAATCACACCGCTATGCGCTGCGGCCGCATCCAGCATGAGCTGCATCGCCACCTCCAGCGGACTGTGGTAGGAAATTTGCAGACTCAGGTTGACCTTATTCTTACGGTCGGAATAAGAATGATTGACCAGCGTCTGGGTAATCACCGCTTCATTCGGAATCAACGATTCGGCACCGTCCTGCCCTCTCAACACCATATAGCGTCCGGTCAATCGGGTTACCGTACCGTAACGATTGTCCAGCGTCACCACATCGCCCATCCGTATCGACTTATCCAGCAGAATAATAAAACCGCAGATATAGTTACTGGCGATGCGCTGCAACCCGAACCCCAATCCCACCCCCAGCGCGCCACCGAACACCGACAGCACGCGGATATCAATCCCCACCAGGGAAAGCGCAACCAGTACCGACAGCACCAGTAGCACACCGCGCGTCACCTTAGTGAGCAGCACGCGCGAACTAGTATCCATTTCCTCCATAGCCATGATGCGCATTTCCATGAAGCGCCCAAGCCACAAAGCTGATAACACTGTCGCGGCGATGGAGATAACACCTTGCAGGATAGTTAATAGTGAAATTGGCTGTTTTCCCAAATTGAAACTTAACTCATCCAGGCCTGCCAGCACGGGGCCCAACAAGCCGGTGACATGAAGCGCCACGACCAGCCAGGCGACACCGGCAATACTCAACTCCCAGGATTTGAGTTTGACCGAGTCCGAAAATACCTTGTGTAACACGTAGACCAGCAGACGAATAAACACCAGAGACAAAAGCAGAGGGATCGCCAGTTTTAGCAGACTGACGGATGTACCGAGATACTTGAAAATACCACGTGCCAGCAACACGCCCAACAGCATCAGCAGAGGATACGCAATACGTCTTCCGCCCTTGATGGCCAGATGCTGTGGCGCACCACCCGCCCCCAGACTCTTCTGTATGCGCGCATTGAGCCACCAGGCCAGCAGCATGATCAAGGCAATCACACCGAGTTGCAAAAATAAACTGACAGGTTCTGCGTTCGAAACAAGATCGATTAATAAACTAGGCGACTCATCCGCATTACTCATTGATTTTATTTAACTATTCTACAGCGACAACGGCTTTCGGTTTCATCCAGTTGGCCACCACGATCCCGGCTTCATAGAGTAGCCACAGCGGCATTGCCAGCATGAACTGGGAAACCACATCGGGCGGCGTAAAGACCGCACCGACCACAAACGCACCCACCACCACATAGGGGCGAATTTCACGCAACTTTTCGATACTGACCACGCCCATACGCACCAGCAGAATCACCACCACCGGCACCTGAAAAGTGATGCCGAAGGCCACGAACATGGACAACACAAAGCTCAGATACTTATCGATATCGGTCATCACCGCGACACCCAGCGGGGCGGACGCCGTGATAAAACCGAACACAATCGGGAATACAGCAAAATAAGCGAATCCCATACCGCAGAAAAACAACATCGTACTGGCAATGATTAACGGTACGACCAGACGCTTTTCATGCGCATACAGACCGGGGGCTACAAAACGCCAGATTTGATAGAGGATATAAGGCAAGGCGATCAAAAAAGCCGTCATCATCGCCACTTTAAGCGGCACAAAGAACGGTGTCGTGACATCAGTCGCGATCATTTGCCCGCCCTTAGGCAACTTGGCTAGCAGCGGATGCGCCAGCACGGCATAAAGATCAGACGCCCAGGGAAACAGGCAGACGAAAATTATCAGCAGCGCCACCACCGAATTGAGCAAACGGGTGCGCAACTCAATTAAATGTGCAATAAAAGCTTCGCTGGTGCTCATCCGTTTTTAACCGTGGTGTCTTTTAAAGCGGGAACCGGTGTCTCAACCGGCATATCAGAGGGCAATTCGGCAACCGCACGATTGATCTGCTGCAAGTGCATATCTGCGCTCTGCGAGACCTGTTGCATCGAGGCTTGCAACGCCGAGGCTTCTGCCTGAACCTTTTCCTGCAACTGACGGTAGTCATCAATCGCCATGTCGCGTGCGATGTCGGATTTCACACCGTTGATATAGCGCTGCGCACGTCCATACAGGTGACCTAGGGTGCGCGCCACTTTGGGCAGGCGTTCAGGCCCGATGACGATCAACGCCACCACCATCACCACCATCAATTCCGCCAGGCTAAAGTCAAACATTGCAACCCGCCAGACTGAACAGACATTTCACTTCCCTCTCCCCGGCCCTCTCCCAAAAAGGGGCGAGGGGGACAAGGATACGCTGCGCGAATTTCATATTAAATATTGCTGTGCGTCTTGCTTTTGACTTCGCCTTCGATGGTTTGACCATCTTCCTTGATCTGCTTGGCGGGTTCTTCGGTCGCCGTGCCCATGCCTTCCTTGAAACCCTTCACCGCACCACCCAGATCGCTACCGATATTGCGCAGTTTCTTGGTGCCGAACACCATCATCACCACGACCAGTACAATCAACCAATGCCAAATACTCAATGAGCCCATTTTTTTCCCCTAAAAAGTTAATCTCGTTTAACCATAGGCGGGATATTTCCGCCGCCGATGACATGCACATGTAAATGAAATACTTCCTGACCGCCGCCACGACCGGTATTGATCACCGTGCGAAATCCGTCGGATAAACCCTGCTCTTTGGCAAGTTTTGGCGCGAGAAGCAGCATCTTTGCCAGCAATGCAGCATGACTCTCATCTGCATCGGCCAACGATGCTAAATGCTGCTTCGGGACAAGCATAAAATGCACGGGCGCTGCCGGATTGATGTCGTGAAACGCCAATACCTCATCGTCCTCATACACTTTACGACAAGGAATTTCGCCGCGTGCAATTTTACAAAAAATGCAGTCGCTCATTATTACTCCTTGATCCTACTGTTTTTTTCCGCAATACCCGACAAACCCTCGCGTCGTGCCAACTCGGCCAAGACATCGCTGGCCGACAGGCCGTGATGCGAGAGCATCACCATGGTGTGAAACCACAGATCCGCTGTTTCATAAACGATGTGCGCTTTATCGCCTTCCTTGCTGGCCAGTATCGTCTCAGTCGCTTCTTCGCCTATCTTTTTCAAGATGGCGTCTTCGCCCTTGCTGAACAATTTGGCGACATAAGAACTGTCAGGTGAAGCCAGTTTGCGCGCTTCTATGGTTTCTGTCAGTGTTTGTAAAATTGTCATTTTTTATAAATCTCGTCTGGCGATTTTAATACCGCATCCACTGCACACCACTGCCCCTGCTCCAGACGGGTGAAGAAGCAACTCTCGCGCCCGGTATGACAGGCAATACCGCCCTGCTGTTCGATCTGTAACAGAATCACATCGCTGTCGCAATCGATCCTGATTTCCCTAACCTTCTGGATGTGGCCGGACTCTTCGCCCTTGTGCCAGATCTTGCTGCGTGAACGCGACCAGTACACCGCCTCAGACTTCGCCGCTGTCAGTTGCAAGGCCTCACGGTTCATCCACGCCACCATCAGCACCCGACCCGTTTCGGCATCCTGCGCAATGGCAGGAACTAAGCCGTCCTCAGACCATTTCACTTTGTTCAACCAGGTTTCGTTCACAAAACCTCCAAACCAGCCACCGAGATCACAGAGAAATTCAACACCTTACTTAAAGGTTCTCTCTGTGTTCTCTGTGCGCTCTGTGGCAAATTGATTTTCAAATTCACAAACGGACCTCGATGCCTTTTGCCGCCATAAACTGTTTGGCCTGCTGTACGGTGTATTCGCCGAAATGGAAGATGCTCGCCGCCAGCACGGCATCGGCACCGCCTTGGGTGACGCCATCAGCCAGATGCTGCAAATTACCCACGCCGCCGCTGGCGATCACCGGGATTTCCAGCGCATCGGTCACGCGGCGAGTTAACGCCAGATCGAAACCGTTTTTCTGTCCGTCTCTATCCATACTGGTCAACAGGATTTCGCCCGCACCCAGCAACTGCATCTTTTTCGCCCACTCGACCACATCCAATCCGGTCGCTTTGCGGCCGCCGTGGGTGAATACTTCCCAGTTCCCGGGGCTGACCTGCTTGGCGTCGATCGCCACCACGATGCACTGCGAACCGTAACGACTGGCCGCATCCGCCACCAACTGAGGATTGACCACCGCCGAGGTATTGATGCTGACCTTGTCAGCGCCCGCATTGAGCAAATTACGTACATCGCCCACTTCGCGCACACCGCCACCGACTGTCAACGGAATAAACACCTGAGAGGCGACCTGTTCGATGATACGAAAGATTATCCCTCTGTCGTCAGAGCTGGCCGTGATATCGAGAAAGGTCAACTCATCCGCGCCCTGTTCATCGTAGCGGCGAGCGATCTCGACCGGATCACCAGCATCGCGCAACTCGACGAAGCTCACGCCTTTCACGACGCGACCATGGGTCACATCGAGACAGGGAATGATGCGTTTAGCTAACATTTACAGCAACTTCGGCGACAATTGGTCGGCCAAGGCTTGTGCCGCACGGAAATCCAGCGTGCCTTCATAGATCGCACGACCGGTAATCGCACCGGTAATACCTTCGCCCTGAACCGCACAAAGATTGCGCACGTCGTCCAGATTGGTGATGCCGCCACTGGCGATCACCGGCACATGCAGCGGACGCGCCAATGCCACGGTCGCTTCGATATTCACACCGGTCAGCATGCCGTCACGACCGATATCAGTGTAGATGATCGCTTCCACGCCATAATCTTCAAAGCGCTTAGCCAGATCACCCACGTCATGACCGGTGAGCTTAGCCCAGCCATTGACCGCGACATTGCCGCCCTTGGCATCCAGACCTACCATGATATGACCGGGGAACGCGTCACAGGCTTCATGCAAAAAGCCCGGCACTTTTACGGCCGCAGTCCCGATGATGATGTAAGTCACACCTAAGTCTAAGTAACGTTCTATGGTTTCCAGATCGCGGATACCGCCACCCAGTTGTACCGGCACATCAGTACCGACCGCTGCGATGATGCTGCGCACGGCAGATTCATTCTTGGGTTTTCCGGCAAACGCGCCGTTCAGATCCACCAGATGAAGGCGGCGAGCGCCCTGATCCAACCAGTGACGGGCCGTGGCCGCTGGATCTTCGGAAAACACCGTAGACTCTTCCATCAAGCCTTGCTTGAGGCGAACACAGTGACCATCTTTTAAATCAATCGCAGGAATTATGAGCATGGCGAATAAGTAGTTTAATTAAGGATTCCAATGGACAAAGTTTTGCAGCAGTTTAAGCCCTGCTGCCTGGCTTTTTTCGGGGTGAAATTGCACCGCGAATAAATTTTCCTGCGCGACCGCGCAAACAAAGGGCTCTGGATAATCGCTGGTCGCCTGTATCAGGCCCGCATTTTCCGGTTTCACGTAATAGCTGTGCACATAGTAAAAACGCGCATCCTGCTCGATACCGTCCCACAAAGGATGTACCCCCCTTCCTAACCTTCCCCCTTCCAAGGGGGCAGGGACAAGCGGCGCATCTCCTTGCCCGGATGCGGATTGCTCAATTCTCCGCACCTGATTCCAACCCATGTGAGGAACTTTGAGCTTTTGGCCGGCTACATCCTGCATATTGGCGGCAAAACGCAACACCTCGCCCTGCAATACACCTAAGCCCGGCACATCACCTTCCGCACTGTGTTGAAACAACATTTGCAGACCGATGCAGATACCCAGAAAAGGCTTGCTGCGCGAGGCATGAATCACGGCACTGCGCAGACCCCGCGCATCCAGTTCGCGCATGCAGTCTGGCATCGCGCCCTGCCCAGGAAATACGACCCGACCAGCTTGCTCGATCACCGTCGCATCGTCGGTGACCACGATGCTGGCAGTCGGCGCGACATGGCGCAAAGCCTGTTCGACCGAGCGCAAATTGCCCATGCCGTAATCGACAATGGCGACATCAACCATGGTCACTACAACACTCCTTTGGTTGACGGCATCATACCTGCCATGCGTGTATCAGGTTCCAACGCCATGCGTAAGGCCCGACCGAAGGCTTTGAAGATCGTCTCAGCCTGATGGTGCGCATTGCTGCCTGCCAGATTGTCGATATGCAAGGTGACCAGCGCATGATTAACAAAGCCCTGAAAGAATTCGTGGAACAGATCGACATCGAAACTGCCTATCGTCCCGCGCACGAATTCACAGTTGAACACCAAACCCGGGCGACCCGACAAATCCAGCACCACGCGAGACAACGCCTCATCCAGCGGCACATAGGCGTGACCGTAACGGGTCAACCCTTTCTTATCACCCACCGCATTGTTGAATGCCTGACCTAAGGTGATACCCAGATCCTCGACCGTATGGTGCGCATCAATGTGCAAGTCACCCTTCGCGATAATGTCCAGATCCAACAAGCCGTGGCGCGCAATTTGATCGAGCATGTGATCTAAGAAGGGCAGACCGGTCTCGAAGCGGGCCAACCCTGTGCCGTCCAGATTTAATTCGACGCTGATTTGCGTCTCCAGGGTGTTGCGTATAACTTTAGCGGTGCGCATGTTATGTTCCATTTATTGTAGATCGGGTGCTAACCCGACATCCGAAAGGCTTTCCTGCAAGGCCGCGATAAACTTTTGATTCTCTTCGGGCGCACCGACCGTCACACGCAGGCAATCGGTCAACATCGGATGTCCGCCGTTGAGATTTTTAATCAGCACACCGCGCTGTTTCAATCCGTTAAACACGTCTGTCGCATTTACTACGCGGAACAACAGAAAGTTCGCCTCTGAAGCAAACACCTGCAAGCCACTGATGGCAGCCAACTGTTGATACAGCGCGCTACGATCGAATTTAATCTGCTCGGCTTGCGCCAACAGCACGTCATGGTTGTCGAGCAATTTTTCGGCGACCAGTTGCGGCAAAACCCCAACATTATACGGCAAACGCAGCTTTTCCAACTGCTCCAGCCAGAGCGTACTACCGACCAGAAATCCCAGTCTCAGACCGGCCATACCCAACTTGGAAAAGGTGCGCATCACTAACAGATTCGGATATTCGGATAACTGCGGCACAAAGCTGTCGCTGGCAAAGGCGTAATACGCCTCGTCGATCACCACCAAGCCGGGAGCTGCCGCGATGATTTGCCGCACATCGTCCGCACTGAAGATATTGCCGGTCGGATTATTGGGATAAGCCAAGAAGATCAGCGCGGGTTGCTCACGCTCGATGGCGGCCAGCATCGCGGCTAAATCCAGTGAAAAATCAGCGGCTAACGGCACGCCGACATAACGCATATCGATAAAGGTCGCGATCATCTTGTACATGACGAACGAAGGCTCGACCGAGAGCACGACCGCATCAGGCTTATTGACCGCCATCGCCAGCAACTGGATCAGCTCGTCCGAACCGTTGCCCAGCAGCACCGACATATCGTCAGGCAAATTCAGCAGGGCACTGATCTTTTGTTTCAGCGAGGTCGGATTCGGATTCGGGTAGCGATTGATCTGCGCATTCCCCACGATCGCCGCAATTTCCTCGCGCAACGCATCCGGCACCAGATAAGGATTTTCCATCGCATCGAGCTTGATGTAACCGCCGCTGTCTGGCACATGGTAACCATGCAAGGCGAGTATTTCAGGGCGAATCAGACTTTGAACCAGCGAGGCAGCAGAAACAGGCGACATGAGAGGTAACTAAAATGCGTAAAAAGACATCTCGAAGCTTACCACAGCTCAATTGAACAGTGACAAAAAACTGGCACGCACCACAAAAAACTGTGTAATCTACAGGTCTGCGTGTACGCGTTTCACTCTACGGATTAGCCACCGATGAAACAGGTCTGCAATACGAATGAACCGGGAACCCGACTTCTGATCGGCGCTGACGCCATTTTCTGCACGGGGAGTTGGACGACAGCCGACATCGCATCGCTCGAACACCTACTGCTGCAAATCCGCTGGCCGTCTGGCGACATAACCTTCGACTGCTCGGCGTTGACCGCGCTGGATACTTCAGGTGCGTATCTGCTGCTAAAAACCGTGCTCATACTGAAACAGCAAGAACGACAAATCATCCTCTCCGGCCTGAAACCCGAGTTCACCGCGCTGCTGCAACTGGTTGAATCCAGCGCGAAAAATATAGAGAAACGGCCAAATATAAGCAGCAACTTATTGATTAAAATAGGAAAATTTACAATAAACCGATTTCACAATCTGTCCGGGATGTTAGCCTTTATCGGCATGACCGCACTCAGTTTGTTTCACTCGCTCACCCACCCGCAGCGCATTCGTTTTCGCCCAATACTGCACAACCTGCAAAGCGCAGGTTTTGACGCGCTGCCCATCGTAGGCCTGCTGTCCTTTCTGATGGGTCTGGTGATTGCCTATCAGGGCGCGGATCAATTGCAACGCTTCGGCGCCAACATCTTCATCGCCGATCTGGTGGGTCTATCCATGGTGCGCGAACTCTCGCCCCTGATGACCGCGATCATCGTCGCCGGACGCTCCGGTTCCGCCTACACGGCACAAATAGGCACGATGAAAGTGACCGAAGAAATCGACGCCTTGCGCACCATCGGCATCAGTCCGAGTGAATTGCTGGTTTTACCCAAATTGATCGCGCTGATCATCGCCCTGCCGCTGCTCACCGTCTTTGCCGACCTCACCGGATTGCTGGGCGGCATGTTGATGGCCAGCTCAAAATTGGATGTGAGTTTCGCTATGTTTATCGACCGATTAGGCGACGCGGTTCATTTATCCTCTTTTCTGACCGGCATCGGTAAGGCACCGGTTTTTGCAGCCATCATCGCCTTGGTCGGCTGTTATCAGGGTTTTCAGGTCACAGGCAGCGCAGACAGCGTGGGGCAGCAAACCACCGTGAGCGTGGTACAGGGCATTTTTCTGGTCATTCTGTCTGACGCACTGTTTTCCATCGCCTTCAACTGGCTGAATATCTGATGAACACCTCTCCCGCCCTCTCTCCTACCTCTCACCCAAAGAGGGAGAGTGAGTTAGTCTCACGACGCGAGGCTCTGGCTGATACCACTGTCATCGATATCCGCAACCTTTGCACGAGGTTCGGCGATAACGTGGTGCATGACAACATCAGCCTGACCGTACAGCGCGGGGAAATTTTCGCACTAGTGGGCGGCAGCGGGTGCGGTAAATCGACATTATTACGCACCATTTTGCTGCTGCAACGCCCTGTATCAGGCTCCATCCGGGTATTTGACGAAGAAGTGCTGGGTTTAAACGATGAGCAGGCAAGACCGATGCGCCGCCGCTTTGGCGTGATGTTTGAACGCGGCGCCCTGTTTGGCTCGCTGACGGTCGCGGAAAATGTCGGCATGGTGTTGCACGAACATACACAACTGAGCGCGCCGTTGATCGAGGAAATCGCTAGACTTAAAATCGCCTTATCCGGCCTGCCTGCCCACGCCGCCGACAAATACCCCAGCGAACTCTCAGGCGGCATGCGTAAACGCGCAGCCCTGGCACGCGCCCTCGCGTTGGATCCCGAACTACTGTTTTTGGATGAACCCACCGCAGGCCTGGATCCATTGAGTGCGGCCGGACTGGACGAACTGGTGAAGCGCTTGCGCGACGCGTTGGGACTCACCATTATGTTGGTCACACACGATCTGGATTTATTATGGAACGTGGCGGATCGCGTCGCCGTGCTGGGGGAAGGACATATCCTTGGCATAGGCACCATGACAGAACTGTCGAAAATGACCCATCCGGTTATCCGCGACTATTTTTACGGGCCGCGCGGACGAGCAGCAAGCCGGCAGGCAACAGAAGGACTATAAAAATGGAAGAGAAATTCAATTTCACACTGGTCGGCCTGTTCGTGCTGGTGTTGGGCGCGGCCCTGATCGGTGGCGCACTGTGGCTGGGCAGCGACCAATCCTACAGCAAGATTTACGACACTTACCAGATCTACATTAAGGAATCGGTGTCCGGCTTAAACCTCAACGCCCCGGTGCGCTATCGTGGTGTGGAAGTCGGACGGGTGCAGAAAATCACTCTCGCACCGGATAACGTCGAACAAGTGCAATTAACGCTCGGCATCGAACGGGGCACACCCATCAAAACGGATACGTTTGCCGTACTCCAGACGCATGGACTGACCGGATTGACCTTTGTCGAACTGGCCGGCGGCAGCCGTGAAGCGACAGCACTCAAAGCCGGTAGAGGCGAGCCGTTCCCGACCATTCAAACCGGCCCCTCGCTAATGATGCGGCTGGATACCTCAGTCTCAACCTTACTGACTAACCTCAACCGCAGCTCGGAAAACATCAACGCTCTGCTGAACGAAGACAATCGCCGCGCTATCAGCCATACGCTGGCAGATATCGAAATACTGTCCCATACCCTCGCGGCGCGACGAACCACGATAGATTCGGGACTGAGCAACGCGGCGCGTACCATGGAGAATACCGCGCAGTTGAGCGCGCAATTACCGCAACTGGCAGCGCGTCTAGGGCACAGTGCGGACACTGTTGATCACATGGCGGGCGAGCTGGCGCGAGCTGCCGGCAGCACCCGTGCCACGATGGACAGCACCCGGCAGTTTGGCAGCGATGCCGCACCCGAGATGCAACAACTCCTGAACGAATTGCACGAACTGACCTCCTCACTCAGGCGAGTAAGCAGCGAAATCGAACAAAATCCTGCCGTACTCTTGCACGGCAGAGCTGCCGCAAAACGGGGACCGGGAGAATAATCATGGTTAGATGTGATATCAAAGTGTACACACACAATCATTTTTTTTGCCGGTGGCAGCCCGGCAGCTGGTTACCTTCTTTTGCATCGCCAAAAGAAGGTAACCCAAGAAAAGTCGACCCCGGTTTGCCGCGCCTTCGGCGTACCCTAGGTTGCCTGCAAACTAACGGGGCTGCGCAACTCGCCCTAGTTGGGCGCAAACGACACACCCAACTGCGGAGCTCAAACAGTGCTCGCCTAACAACACCGTTGTTTGCAATCAACCTTCGGCGGCGCACAGGGGTTAAGGGTGATACTGAACGCACACATGTATTCCCCGCTGAATTTCACATAGAGCAACAATCATGAAAAAACGCTACCTATACATCTTTATCTTCCTGCTTGCCGGTTGTTCCGCCTTACAGGCGCCGCATACCGAGTACACCCATCTTTACCTGCTGGATGCCCAACCCACCACCACAGTCGGCACACAACACAACCGGGTATTAGCGGTCAGCCCAACCACGGCACGCTCAGGCTACGACACGCCGCAAATCGCCTATCTGCGCCAACCGCTGGAACTGGAATACTTTGCGACGCACCGCTGGGCCGACACCCCGGCTCATATGATTAAACCCCTGCTGATTCAGACTCTGACACCAAAATATGCCGCCGTCGCCGCAGGTCAGGTCAGCGCCAATTTCAGACTCGACACCGAACTGATCCGCTTGCAGCAGGATTTCACCGCGCAACCCAGTCGCGTGCAAATCACACTCAGGGCGCAATTGATAGATGTGCAAGAAAAGCGCATCATCGCCGTACGTGAATTCGATGCAACAGAACCTAGTGCCAGCGAAGATGCCTACGGCGGCGTACTGGCCGCTAACCGCGCAATGCTGAGAATTTTGACAAAACTTGCCGAATTCTGCGATGCAGAATCAAAATAAATATTTAATTAAATCAAATATTTAAATGGAGAATATCATGACAAACAATCAAGACACCCTGACAGCCGATGTACGCAATGCGGTTGAACAGGGGCACGATGTACAAGAATTAGTCAGACAACTCACCCTGCGCAAGATAAGCGCAAGATCGCTGGATCTTGAATCCTTACGACAAATCGCCGACAGCGTATTGAAAGGCGCGCGCGCCGCCGTACAACACGAACTCAATCTGTCTGCATCACAAACCGACACCGCACGCACGCAACTGAAACAGGCCGTCGCAGGACTGGAAGGTGCATTCGCACAACTGGCCGACGCCTCCAAACTAGCCGTTGAGGAAGCCACCAGCCGTGCGCAGAAATTTACCAGTGAGGACCTGGCAAGGGCGAGCAGCGACCTCAAGAGTCTGGAAGCCCTGTTTATTGAAACCATACAAACCTCGGCCTCGGCTTCCAAGGATGCCGCAGGTGAAATCCTGCACGAACTGGCGGCGCATGCTCGCACCCACGGCACCCACATCGGCGCACAGATGAACGAGGCGCTGGCGATTTTTGCACACCAACTGAGCGCCACCGGGCAGGCGCAAGCCGCAGCGGGACTGCATCTGGCACAAGCGACGACCGACTTGCTGCGCCAGATCGGTGCCGGTGTATTGAGCGGACTGGCTGACCACGTCAAACCCGACCAACCTCTCCCAAACCCTCTCCCGAAGGGAGAGGGATCGATCGCCCTTTCCCCCCGTGGGGGGAAAGTTGGATAGAGGGTGGACTAGTCATGTTATTGCAAGCACTGGCGGCGGTACGTGACCTGTCACGTTTACAGGACATCGTCGCCATCCTGATCCGCTACGGTTTCGGCGATCTGGTCGCACGCATGGGACTGACGCACACGCTGGAACGAGCCGGAAAAGTGTTGCACCGCAACAACGCAGCCGAGTACGCGCATCTGCCTGCGCCCACCAGGGTACGACGCGCGCTGGAAGAAATGGGGCCGACCTTCGTTAAGCTAGGCCAGGTACTCGCCACCCGCGTCGATTTGTTCGAACCTGACTGGATCGCTGAGTTCGGCAAACTGCAGGACAGCGCCCCCCCGGTGCCTTATGCCGATATACAGCAGCAACTCACCGAGGACCTGGGTGCCCCGCCCGAAACCGTATTTGCCGCCTTCGATCCTGTTCCACTGGCCGCCGCCTCGATCGCACAGGTTTACCGCGCCCGCTTAGAAGACGGCAGCGAAGTGGTCGTCAAGGTACGCCGCCCCGGGATACGTCCCACCATCGAGGCCGACCTGCGCTGGCTGATGCGCTTATCGGAACTAGCCGAATCGGAAAGCCCGGAACTGCGCAGTTTCCGCCCTAAAGAAGTGGTGCGTCAGTTCACCCAGTCACTGCGCCGTGAACTTGATTTCGCAGTCGAATCTCGCAATGCAGAGCGCATCGCTGCAAATTTCTCAAACTATTCAGACACACCCGAAAAAAAAGACACGTCACTCGCCCCGCCCATCGTCATTCCCCGCGTCTATTGGCAATGGACCGGCGAGCGGGTTTGCGTGCAGGAATATATCGCAGGGATAGCCGGGCGCCAGCTCAAGACCGTAGATGAATCGGGACTGGATCGAAAACTACTCGCCCGGCGCGGTGCGCGCGCGGTATTGAAGATGATCGTAGAGGACGGCTTTTTTCACGCCGACCCGCATCCGGGCAATGTATTTTATTTACCGGACAATCGCATCGCCTTCATCGACTTTGGCATGGTCGGCAGACTGACTGAGGCGCGACGCGAACAGATGACCCGATTGCTGCTAGGTCTGGTACAGCATGAGGCGCCGCGCGTGGTTGAAGTCATGCTCGACTGGACAGGAAACGGGGTCATTGATGAGGACGGACTGACGCTGGAGATGGAGGCCTTCGTCGATCAATATCACGGCGTGCCCTTAAAACAACTGCGACTGGGCACCATGCTCTCCGATCTGGTCGCTATCCTGCGCCAGCATCAACTGATGTTACCGGCCGACCTCTCGTTACTGGTCAAAGCCTTCATCTCGCTGGAGGGCATGGGGCGGGAGCTGGATCCGGACTTCGACATCGCCTCGGAAGCCATGCCCATACTGGAACAATCGCTGCGCGCACGCTATACACCCGCCGCGCTCATCAAACGGGGGGGGAACGCAATCAGTGAGGCGCTGACCATGATCGCCGGACTCCCTCACGACCTATCCCATTTACTGCGAGCCGCCCGGCGCGGCAAATTGGAAATCAATATCGAAGTCGCACACTTGAAACACGTGGGCAATCAACTCGATGGCGCAGTTAACCGTCTGGCAGTTGGCCTGGTGGTCGCAGCCCTCACCGTCGGTTCCGCCATCGTGATGACCGTCCCCGGATTGCACTGGCTGGGAATGAGCGGCTTTCTCTGTGCCGCACTGAACGGATTATGGCTGCTGATTTCAATCTGGAAGAGTAACCGAGCCGACCGGGAATAATCTATGCCGTCGGATAACCCACCTGCCATGCACCATCACGATAGATCACCTCACCGTCCAAGGTAAACAGTTCTGTGATGGCGAACACATCAACGTGATATCTTGCCGTCGATTTCCTGATCTGCGGCTTGTTGTAACTGCCGTGCTTGGCGCCCAAAGACAGATGCACGCCGCACATCCGCTCGTAAGTACCGATGTCGCTGACAATCCGCGTCTGCGTAAAGGTTCTGTTCAAGCCTAAGCCTAACTCGCGCACCCAAACTTCGCCCTCGTCCGCGCGTATCTGCGCCAGCACCGTATCGAACTCTTCATTTGAATCAATCACATCGACAACGCGGCCGCGACTGACCACCAGGGTGATAGGTTTGACAGGAATATTCACCAGAAACGCCGTATCGCCAAAAGAGGATAACCTGACCCGGCCGTTTAAGCCCTCCAGATCCTTCGATTCCGTGAACACTTCGCCGATCGGGAACTGTCCGCCGACATTGGTCATCTGGCTGTAATCGCCGACATTCAGACGTGCAAGCTCGAATCCTTCCGAAAAAACCAACTCCTCTCCACCGCTGGAAATCACCCCCACTTGTGCACGGTCAAAGCGCGCTTTCAGTGCATGCCCGACACCGCGCACATAGAGCGGATCATAGGCCAGCGACTCGATATAAAGCACCCCCTCAACGCCCGGCATACGCGACAAATGCGGATGCTCAATCACCTTAAGCCCGCGCTTGAATAATTCCACGCGCAGACGAAAAGCATCCAACCTGAAGCTGGTGGATTGAACCAGCACCACCAGATCACCGGCAACAAGCGCCATCAACTGAGCGAGGATCGCATCGGGTGACATCGCATCGAAATTGATAAAGGTCGCCTCCGGCAGGCAACGCTGGTACGCTTGAGTGATCGCAATCGTCAGTTCACATTGTTCATCGTAGACCACGATCGCAGACTGCGTGTGGCAGATCGCCAGCGTCAAAATGTCGTGCACATTTTTTTCGGCGGTAGCTAGCACTGCATCGGTAAATATATCGGCTGTCATGACAGATTAAGCTTTCAAAATGATTAACTGGCGTTACATGAACTCAAATTTAAGAGAACAAGCCGGGGGCAGCCCGGCCGCTGATTACCTTCTTTTGCGTCGCCAAAGGAAGGTAATCGAAAAAAGGCGACCCCAGCTTACCGCGCCTGCGGCGTTCCCTCGACTATCCTCAAACAAGTGGGGCTGAGCATGTCGCTCAACGTTTATCTCAAATCGAAACATCCCATTTACAACGTCAAAATTAGGGGCACAAATCAACTGCCGCTGACACGAAACCATCCGGTGATGCTGCGCCTAGTTCGGTGAGAGATCAGCACTTCGTGCGGAAACATCTCGCTCAAAAAGATGATCATCGTACCAAATTTCGGCAACACCGTAGCGATAACTGCGACACCGGAAGGATCAAATATCTGCAATTCGCCCCCGTCACGGCTGTGCCAATCCTCATTCAGATACAACACGGTAGTCAGTATCCGGTTCTTTTTACCGACCAGCACATCGGAATGCTTCGCGTAGCCCGCACCCGCGCCGTAGATCGCATAGTGACTTTCGTAATCGAACAAACCCAGATAAAGCGCGCGGTTGAGCCCCATACGCAAGATTTCCATCAACGCCAGATAATCCTGATCGATGCCGTCCGCCTCATCCAACCAGTCAATCACATCGCCGCGTATGGTGTTGATTTGCTTCTTATCCGCCCCTCGTCCGATATGGGCGGCGTAAAACCGCGCCGGATCATCATCCTGACAACGTGTCACCAAACGCAGCAACAATTCATTTTGCAAGGCGTTGTCCAGCACGATATAGCCGGTATCTTCCAACCGGTCGGCGATTTCTGCGATATTCATGGCGATCCTTGTGCAACACGGTGGATCGGGGCTGCCGCGCAAGCAGAACGTGGTCAGTGTGGTAGAAACGGGGGGAAATCAGCCGGCATCGGCCTGTTAGCAATAATCAATCTCTTGTTCAGAACCCGCGTAGCAATTCTGTATCTCGGCAACGACTTTAACGATGCTGGTTTTAGAGAGAATTTTTTTGATAATTTTGCTCTTAAACTCATCCATACGCTCACGCAATATCGCATGGTATGCAATCGGCGCGCTTTTGAGCAGCTCGCCCCAGCCCAGTTCGGCATCCGGTTTATTCTCGCGGGCACTGCGGATCAGATTCTCGATGTCTTTTTGTCTGACACGAGCGACGATACGTCCGTCATTTAACATCGCAAAAATGACCGCGATGGCGATCACCGCATTGGCATCCAGATCGGTGTCTTTAATCGGGCCGGAAAAATGCTTTTTTCTCAACCACTTCGCACAGTCGACCACCATCTGATTTTCCCGGCGGGCGAGCATCTCTTTCCGGTAATCATCGTCACCCGTCCAAACCATACTGGGATTGGCGCGACAGATCGCGATGAACAGCGCCTTGATATCGCGTTGCTGAATAAAAGCATCATTATCAAAATCGGTCAGCATGGTTTGTGCCGGCAGCGCAGACAATTCCTTAATGGCGCGAAACCCCGCCTGAAAAACTTGCTCGGCACCGTGTTCCAGCAAATAGGACAAATCATTCTCAACTTGCGCCTGACTCAAGCCTAGCGAGACGCAGCCCACCGTCAGATAAAATGCCTCCAACAAGCCGTCAGCGGTTTTATCGTTGGTGAATTTGCGGGCGACCAGCGCGGTGATCCCGCTCAACTCATGAAACAGGACGTCCGCCGCCTCACCGTGCTCCGCCCGCTTTGCGAGCGCTTCGATCGTATGCACCAGATTAGGTGTGCGCGAGCTGTAACTGGCCAGTTGCATGGTCAGCTCAGGATCACGCAAAAATATCATCGCCCAGACTAGGCCGAGCGCCTGCCTTAGGCTGCGATTTCACCTTACCCGGCACCTGTTGACGTAAACGGGTCAACAATTCCTGCGTGTCGCGAGGTGTCGCATAATCGTAACCGTATTCCTCGTCCTCTTCCTCTTCCGGACGTGCATGCAGTTCGTTTTCACCCGGCTGCCAGTCTGGGAAGAGTTCCAGTAATACGCGATCCCAGGCATCTGAATCGGTGCGGGCAATCGCCAGCGCCAGCGGAATGATGTCGTGATCGGAGGAGGTCTGACCGCTGTTGTGTACGCCGCGCGAGTGAATCTCGTTGGCCAACTCGATGATCTCGGTAATCGCGGTGGAGAACAGGGCGGCAAACGCCGTCGTTCCCCAGTCGGTGGATAAGGCGTACTGTATCAGCGCGGCGCGCCGGTCCAAATCATCGCTGGCAAACAACACGCCGTGAATATGGGCAAACAAGGATTCTGCCAGAAACTCCGGCTCATCCTCTATCATCTCTTCGTCCCAGACTGCTGCGAAGAAAGCCAGACTCTCGGACCAGGCCTGCGGCGAGATCAACAGAGTCGCCAGCGACAGCTTGCCGCCGTCGAAAGCGGCCAGATGCATGGAAGCTACTTGCGGCTCCATCGCGTCGAGCACTTCGACGATCGCCAGATCGCCGTACTGTTCGGCCACTTCATCTAACGCTTCTTCAGCCTGCGCGGTAGAACCGGATAACACCAGCGCGGTGACTTGACGGCTGATCGCCGGATAATTGGTACGTTCAGTCATTCTTGTCTCCGTTTGCGTCGAACAGATGTTCGATATCGTGCCCTGAGGTGAGCTTATCTTCGTCCTCTTCGTCATCACCGCCTTCGCTCTTTTGCAGTGTTTCGAGCGAGTGATCTTCCGCCGTCCAGCGCTTAGGGTTCTTGAACAGGAACGCCGTCACAATCGCGCGGCGCGCCAACTCAGGATTGGCAGCCCCTACCATCGCCAAGGCCTTTGCCGCCATCTCATCGCTGCACGACACCATCGCCAGTGTTTTAGCGGCATCGCCCTGATCATACCGTTCACTCTCGGCCAGCAAACCGGCGACATCGTTAAACTGCAAATGCCCCGCCAGCGCGAAACTGAACAGATTCACATCGTCGATCTGCGACCCTTGCGCAAATTCATCGACCAGCGATTTAACCACTTTGGCATAATATTTTCTGTCCGGCGGATCACCTAAGGTGTCTTCCATTTGGATACCCAGTTCACGGGACTGATAAGCAAATTCGGGGTGTATCTTTTTCATAGGTTTTCAGCTCTAAAGTGATGAAGCGTGTTACAGCATGATGCCACAACGATTAAACAGTGAATTCCATAAAGACTGCGCCTCCGCTTCCGTATCGAGCACGATGCGGTTGGTCAAAGTCTGGTTATATTCGCTGCGCTGCTTCGGGTCGGATAGCAACTCATACGCCTTTTTGATGGCATTGAAGCGACTTTCAGCACCGGGATGGGTATTCCTGTCCGGGTGATAGCGCATGGCCAGTACGCGATACGATTTTTTAATCTCGTCTATCGATGCGTTCGGCGCTACGCCCAAG
>CAISHO010000127.1 GCA_903885165.1 uncultured Nitrosomonadales bacterium
TGACCTTGAGCCTTGAATTTTGCAACACGTTTAGCGACATTCTTGATGCGCTCTGTCGTGCCGACCGATGTACCACCGTACTTTTGTACTATTAATGCCACGATATATGTCCGACTTATAAAAGTGACGAGATTTTAGCGCAACTGACCAAAAAAAACGAGGTAAAACGAGGATTTTTCCTGAGTTTGACAAACCGCTCTGTTAGAAAAATACAGCGCGATGCTGAAATTTACGCTAACAACGCTCACCGGTTATCGCGAAACATTGCCTGACCAGATACTCAAAGACGTCGGTGACAACCGGACTCAACAGTCAGTCTGAAAAAACCGATTATATTTAAAAAATATCAATATAATCAATATTATATAAAATTAATGGTGCATATGATGCATGTGCTCATCATGAGACATATCGGTCATAGGCTTGACCTCTACCTTGACTTCAATCTTGACGGATGAACTATCGGCCACTTGGACATTCAATGTCAGCGGCAAACTATCTCCAGCCTTGAGCGGTGCGCGCAATCCAATCAACATCAAATGAAAACCTGCCTCACCCAGATTAACGCGCTGACCGGCTGGCAGTTCGATCGCTTGAACTTCACGCATTTTCATCACACCTTTATCGTGCGTCATGCTGTGCATCTCGGCAGACTGGCTGAGAGGCGTGGCAAATCCGGTCAATTTCGCTGCCTTTTCGCTGACGATAGTCATATCCACCATCGCCGTGTCTTGCCCCGGTGCTGTGGCGCGCGCCCATGCACCTTCGACCTGTATCCCGCCTGCAAAAACCGGGCCATTTAGCAATACAGCGATCAACAAGGTGCACAACTTGGTCATTTTTTTCATGAACATCTCCGCCATAGCAAAAAATCAATTATACCTGCGGCAACGCAAGGGTTGGCGGCAAATCGTCAGATGCGACAATATGTCGCACCACCGTAATCCCGGCTGCGATTACAATCCGACTATGAACCTCTATACTTCTTTGCCCGGTCATGTGCAGTTGCGACGTCTGGTCAATCTGCGCAGCTTCGCAGTCGCGGCACAACTTGTGATGCTCTCCGCCGCCTGGCAAATTCTACAATTGGATTTGGAATGGCTGCCGATGCTGATCGTGATCGCGACGCTCGCCACAATCAATGTCTTCACTTACCTGCGCTTGAGGAACGGCAAGCCTGTTATCAGCCTCGAATTATTCCTGCAACTTGGCATCGATGTCTTCGGCCTGAGCTTTTTGCTCTATTACGCTGGTGGATCGACCAACCCTTTTATTTCACTGTATCTTTTGCCACTGGTGATCGCAGCAGCCACCTTACCGTCCAGTTACACCTGGGGCATGGCGGCACTCACCACCGCCTGTTACAGCGCGCTGATGGTCTACTTCATTCCCTTGCCGCACAATCACGCGGATATGGACAACGCCTTCAACACCCACGTGCTGGGCATGTGGTTAGGCTTTGTCATCAGCGCCCTCGTGGTGGCTTATTTTGTGGTGAAAATGGCCGAGGCGGTGCGCAGTCGCGATGCGTTACTGGTCAAGGTGCGCGAAGAAATATTGCGCAATGAACGTATCGTTGCTCTGGGTACGCAGGCGGCAAGTGCCGCGCATGAACTGGGCACACCGCTCGCCACCATGGCCGTGGTGATCGGAGAATTGCAACACGAGGTCTGCGCGCCGGAGTTGCGAGAGAGCCTTACCCTGCTCGACGAACAAGTGCGCGGTTGTCGTCGCATTCTCGACAAGATGATGCTTAATGCGCAGGATAACGGCAGCAGCACGCGGCAAACAGCCGATGATTTGATGGCGGAGTTGCTCGATGAATGGCAATTGCTGCGTCCTGCAGCGCAATACCGCTATAACAACCGCGCGCTCCAACCTTCCCCGTTCATTCAGAGCGATGTCACCTTGCGCGCCGCGTTGATGAATCTGCTCAACAATGCAGCTGACGCGAGCCCCGAGTCGATTGAGCTCCACACTAGCCGGGATAGCAGCCATTTCATCCTGGAAATTCTCGATCGTGGAGAAGGCATCAGCGAAGATGCTGCGCTTAAAATCGGTTCCGCATTCTTCACCACCAAAACTGAGGGGCACGGGCTGGGGCTGTTTCTGGCCAATGCGACCATCGAGCGCTTAGGTGGCACGGTGCGCCTATACAACCGTGATGGCGGCGGTGCCACCACCCGCCTCACCTTACCTCTCGCTCAACAAGGCAAGCCATGAAACCTGATGAATCCGCAACGCTGTTACTAGTCGATGATGACGCGACCTTCTGCCGGGTACTGAGCGCAGCCCTGACTAAACGCGGCTTCTGTGTCAGCACCGCGCACAGCGTGGAACAAGCTGTCCCGATGGCACAGAATAACCCGCCCGAATTCGCGGTGGTGGACCTGAAAATGGGCGGCGCACCGGGACTGACCCTAGTCAAAGTCTTGCACGAACTCGACCCTAACACCCGAATTATCGTTTTAACCGGTTATGCGAGTATCAGCACCGCCGTTGAGGCGATTAAACTGGGCGCGACGCAGTACCTATCCAAGCCCGCCAATGCCGATGAAATCGTCACGGCCTTTGACCACACAGCCAGCGGTGAAGCACCTATCGAGTTACAGCGCCCCCAGATCGAACATCTGGAATGGGAACATATACAGCGTGTGCTGCACGAACAGGACAATAATATTTCCGCCACCGCTCGCGCACTCAACATGCACCGCCGCACCCTGCAACGCAAACTGAACAAACCGCCACTACGGCAGGAATAGTAAATGGAGAAGTCGGCGATAAAACTCGCCGCTACTCTTTTTCCAGTAAGGTGCCCATCTGTTGCAAGGAAGGCAGTTCCTGCAAGGCGCGCAGATTCAAGTCATCCAGCAGCTGTTTGGTGGTGGCGAACAACTCAGGTCTGCCTGGTGTATCGCGAGTGCCGACCACTTCTATCCAGCCACGTGTTTCCAGCGTCTTCAAAATTTGTGATGAGACCGCGACACCGCGTATCTCTTCGATATCGCCGCGCGTCACCGGCTGATGATAGGCGATGATCGCCAGCGTCTCCAGCACAGCGCGTGAATAGCGCGGCGCTTTTTGCGGATTGAGTCTATCCAGATATTGCTGCATGTGCGGGCGAGCTCTGAAGCGCCAGCCGCTCGCCACCTGAGTCAGTTCCACTCCCCGCTCCTGCCAATCGATCGCGATTTCTTCCAGCAAGGTTTCAAGCTGGCGACTAGTCAATTGCACATCGCATAGTTTCTTTAGTTCACTCAAAGGCAAGGGTTCCGCGCTGATCAGCAAGGCGGCCTCAAGGATATATTTCAGTTTCGTTGCAGAGAAGAGCTCAGTCTGCATCAGTCGCGCGTCGGACATAGATATTCCCAAACAAGGTGTTTTGCTGAATCTCAACCAGATATTCCTTGGCTAGCTCCAGCATGGCAATAAAGGTGACAACCAGTTTCGGCAGACCGTCATCCAGATCGAACAGGGTATCGAAAGCGACATACTCGCCGCTACGCAGCGCGCGCAGTATATGCGCCATCTGTTCACGCACCGAGAGTTGTTCCCGGCGCACCACGTGGTGGGTATTGAGTCTGGCGCGTGCCAGCAAACCCATCCACGCCAGCTTTAAATCATCCACACTGATTTGCGGCAAGCGCTCCTCTACCGTGCGCTCAATCAGCACCTGAACGATCTCAAAATCGCGCCCCGCCTGCGGCAACTCATTGAGTTTCTGGGCGGCCAGTTTCATCTGTTCGTATTCCTGCAAACGGCGCATCAACTCGACTCTGGGATCTTCCTCATCATCGTCCGCCAGCTTGGGCGACTTGGGTAGCAACAGTCGCGACTTGATTTCGACCAGCACCGCCGCCATCAGCAAATATTCCGCCGCCAGCTCCAGCTTGTGCTGTTTGAGCAACTCGATATATGTCAGGTATTGCCGGGTCAGTTCCGCCATCTGGATATCCAGCACATCCAGATTGTGCTTGCGGATCAGATACAAAAGCAGATCCAGCGGCCCCTGAAAGGTCTCCAGCACCAACTCCAGAGCATCGGGCGGAATGTACAGATCCAACGGCATCTGCAACATCGGCTGACCGTGAAGACTTGCATACGGAATAACAGACTGAACGAGGATGTCAGACATCCTTTACGACCTATCCATCGTTGCAATATAACGCTGTTTAGGACTTTTAGGCTTATCAGGTATTGTGAGCGCTAATTTTCCCGATGCGATCAGGGGAAGCAAAAGCCTATGACGAAAATGCGGGTGATGACTCAAACCCAGATATTGCATCATTTCCTTAGTTGAACGAGGAGTATTGCAAAATTTCAGCAGTGCGTCAGCTTGGTCGGTAGCTTGGTCGGTAACTTGGTCGGTAGCTTGGTCACTGCGTAGGTCACTAGTTTGATCAAACCCCTCGGCAAAAGGTAAAACCAGCCGGATAAAATTAGGCGTGAAGCGATAAATGGTGCGCGGATAATGCTCAAGAATGCGCGGCACGCCTGAACCCAGCTGTTCAACCATATCCAGATCACGAAAAACCCGCATCAATTCCTTGTTTTGCGGAACCGAATAGCCCATGAAGAATTCCTCTTCATCAAACCCGGAAGGCAGTCCACCGGCAGAAGTAATCTCCAGACGATCGGCAAACAACTCAAATTTTGGCGGCACTTCGTTGCTGTAATTGTTGTGGATAATAGCGTTGATTACCGCCTCGCGCAGTGCCACAAGGTCGAGTAGTTTGCGCTCTTCGCGCCGATCCGGTGTAATGCGTGCAAAGGTTTTGTTCTCAACCTTGAGTTTTTCCAGCACAGCCTTGGTGGCTTTGACCAACGAGCAATAACCGTACTCTTCATTTTCGACCAGATTTACTCTGTCTGTTCCGGCATATTTGGCGACTTTGATCGACAGCCCATTCTCGTCTGAAAGCAAATACGCAGCGTAGTTATATGAACCGTCTTCGGTCAACAGTTCCAAATTATGGGCAAACTGCTCATTTAACTTTAACCGTGTTTCGTTGTAATAAATCTTCAGCTGTTCAAAAGTCAGCGTCTGTTTGCGCGATTTGATAGTACCGATGGAGTTACGGATACGGCTGCCGAACAAATCTTCTATCATCCTGGCGGGCATCGGTTCGGATGCACTGCCGACCCGCAGATAACAGCCTTTAGGAGACATCCCCAGTCGCGACAGGTAGTACGGCTTTTCGGAACCACTGGCAACTGTAATCTTGATGATAGCTTTCCCGTCGCGAGTTTCGGCAATCACATCAAACAATCCCATAGTAGAGGGGCTGATATTGTTCCTGATACGGTCCTTGATTTTTAACTGCACGCCGTCAGCATCCGAAACACCGACGGCGGCTTGCGTCCTGTCGTCGATGCCGAGATAAATAACCCCGCCATCGCGATAATTAAGAAACGCGACAACCTCCTTTTCCAGACTGTCGGTCAGTTCGCGTTTAATTTCGATACGGTTGGATTCCAGCATCATGCCACCCTAATTTGTCGCATTAACCATATCAATCAGAATGAAAACGGGCAAGACTTTACGCACATAAACTAAATCAGGAGTAGCTCAATCCCATCGCTTCGCGCACATCGCGCATGGTTTCAGTGGCCAGTTTGCGCGCCTTTTCGTTCCCGTCAGCGATGATGTTGCGAACCAGTGACGGATCGTCCAGATACAGTTGCGCACGTTCACGCATCGGACGCTGCTCGACCAACACCGCATCGATCACCGGTTGTTTGCACTCGATACAACCAATGGACGCGCTCTTGCAACCGGCAATCACAAATTGTTTGATCGCATCATCCGAATATACCTGATGCAACTGCCAAACCGGACACTTGGCCGGATCGCCCGGATCGGTGCGGCGTATGCGCGCAGGATCGGTCGGCATGGTGCGAATCTTCTTGGCGACACTCACCTCGTCTTCGCGCAGTGTGATGGTGTTGTTGTACGACTTGGACATCTTCTGACCGTCCAGTCCCGGCATCCTGGATGCCACGGTCAGCATGGCTTGCGGCTCTGACAAAATCATCTTGCCGCCACCTTCCAGATAACCGAACAGGCGTTCACGATCGCCCAGACTCAGACTCTGCTGTTCATCGAGCAGCGCCTTGGCTGACTCGAGCGCTTCCACATCGCCCTGCTCCTGAAACCTATTCCGCAACTCATTGTATAATTTAGATTTTTTCCCGCCAAGCTTTTTAACTGCCGCTTCAGCTTTTTCGGCGAAACCGGGGTCACGTCCGTACAAATGATTGAAACGACGTGCAAGTTCGCGGGTAAATTCGACATGTGGCACCTGATCTTCACCGACCGGCACTTGCGTGGCACGATAGATCAGGATGTCTGAACTCATCAGCAAGGGATAACCTAAAAAGCCATAAGTAGCGAGATCCTTATCGGTCAGTTTCGCCTGCTGGTCCTTATAAGTCGGCATGCGTTCCAGCCAACCCAAGGGCGTGATCATAGACAACAACAGATGCAACTCGGCGTGCTCAGGCACTTTAGACTGAATGAACAGGGTCGAACTGGCCGGATCAACACCCGCAGCCAACCAGTCCACCACCATATCCCAGACGCTCTGTTCGATGATCTGCGGGGATTCATAGTGTGTAGTCAGTGCGTGCCAGTCAGCCACGAAGAACAGACACTCGTACTCGTGCTGCATCTTTATCCAGTTTTTTAACACGCCGTGGTAGTGACCCAGATGCAGACTTCCCGTAGGACGCATGCCCGACAATATTCGATTTGCAAACATTCTTAAATTCCAACTAAAGTAAAAATAAAATTCTCAACCAGTTTGGACAGGGGGGAAAGCACCTGCCCCAACACCGGCGTGATCGCCAAAAAAATCAATATAAACATCCCATAAGGCTCGATCCGGCTTAACTGATAAGCCTGACGGTGCGGCAGCAAACTGACTGCAACCCGCCCTCCGTCGAGCGGAGGCAAGGGCAGCAGATTCAGCACGACCAGGATCACGTTGATCTTAATGCCGACCACCGCCATACCCATCAGGGGTTCCGCAAAGTAACTCTCGGGACTGCCAGCCGATAATTTGAACAGGATAGCCCAAGCCAATGCCATCACCATATTCGAGGCGGGACCTGCCAGCGCGACCCAGAGCATGTCCTTTTTCGGGTTGCGCAGCGCGGAGAAGTTGACCGGCACAGGTTTAGCCCAGCCGAACAGTATGCCGCCCAGCATCAGCGTCATCAGCGGCAGCAAAACCGTACCGACCGGATCGATGTGGCGCAAGGGATTTAAACTGATACGCCCTTGCAGATAAGCGGTGTTGTCGCCAAAGTAACGCGCCACATAACCGTGCGCTGCCTCATGCAGGGTAATCGCGAACAGAATCGGGATAGCTGCGATGGTAATAGTTTGAATTAACTGATCTATTTGCATAATTTCAAATACCGAACGGTGCGATATCGCCCATGCCTTGACGTAACAAAACGGGTTTATCGCCGGTCAAATCGATGACGGTAGTGAAATCGCTGCCCGCCGCCCCGCCATCGATCACCGCATCCACCTTCTTCTCCAATAATTCTCGTATCAATTCCGCATCGGTCAGCGGCCAAGGTTCATCAGGCAAAATCAGCGTGGAACTGGACATTGGCTCACCCAACTCTTCGAGCAAAGCCAGCGCCACTGGATGATCGGGAATACGTATACCGATCGTGCTGCGCTTTGGGTGCTGCAAGCGCTTGGGCACTTCCTTGGTCGCCTCAAGTATAAAGGTGTAACTGCCCGGCGTATTGGCCTTAAGTAACCGGAATTGGGCGTTATCCACCCGCGCGTAGTTTGAAATTTGTGATAAATCGCGACACATCAGCGTTAGAAAATGGTCATCATCCAGACGGCGTATCTGGCGTATGCGGCTCAACGCATTCTTGTCGTCCAACAGGCAACCCAGCGCATAGCAAGAGTCGGTGGGATAAACCACGATGCCGCCGTCTTTGAGTATCGCCACGGCCTGATGAATCAGCCGCATGTTGATATTGTTGGGATAAATGGTGAAAAATTGTGACATAGTCGCTAATGCTTCCATTAAATATTACTGTTCTATGTGATTTTATAGATTGTACTAATATCAGTTTTTACTACTGCCGGTGGCAGACCGGCAACTGGCTACTTTGGCTGCGTCCATGTTAAATTTTAATGATGCGCCCAAACTGCGTTTTCTTTTGCAGCAAAAGAACAAAGACAACGAAGTTGCAGTGAGGCATCGCCGAAACTAAAAGGCTACCCCGGTTTGCCGTGCATGCCTGTTTGATCACAAACAGGCGGCATTCCCTTGATAGCCAGCAAACAGCGGGGCTGCGGAACTCGCACGATCCACTAGCGGCCACGTGCTCAAACAGTGTTGGCTCAGCCAACCTTCATGTTATTTGTTTCGCCGAAACTGTTGCAATGCTGTGCATCGCAACACGTTTTCACCCAACTACACCGCTGTTCACTGGTTATCTGCGGCGACTCGCAGGGGATACGGTACTACTGAATGTACGCAATTTCATTGTAAAATCTAACTTAAAGCTTTCCAATTACCCACTGCAATTCTCTATAAAGCCAATATTACTTTAAAGCCTCCCATACTGGGCGGCAGATCAGTGGCAGATCGGGCAAACGGCCCAGATCGCGGTAACTTTCATCCGGCCCGTGAAAATCCGAACCGCAAGACGACATCAAGCCAAATTCCTGCGCATAACGCGAGAACTCGGCATATTGCTCGGGCGTATGACTGCCCGTGACGACTTCCAGTGCATCGCCACCCAGTTGGACGAACTCGGTGAGTAAAATATGCATGGTCTGTTTGCCCATGCTGTGCCGCCCGACCATGTAGCGCCCCGGATGCGCGATGACGGCGATACCACCGCTCTCCTTGATCCAGCGGATGGCATCACTCAGCACAGCCCACTGGTGCGGCACATAGCCGGGTTTGCCGGTCGCCAGATAGCGGTTAAACACACTTTTTACGTCTTTGCAGTGACCGGCTTCGACCAGATAACGGGCAAAGTGGGTGCGGCCTATCATATTCGGATTGCTAGCGTATTTAAGCGCGCCCTGAAACACGCCACCGATACCGGCACGCGCCAGTTCATCGGACATTTTCATCGCCCGTCCGGTGCGTCCGCCGCGCACCGACTTTAAACCAGCTTGCAGCGCAGGATTAGCGGGGTCTATTCCCAGCCCCACAATATGCAAAGTGTGTTTCCGCCATGTTACGGAGATTTCCACGCCGTTGACAAACTTCATGCCGTGCAGAGCTGCGGCGGCACCCGCTTCCGCCAGACCGTCCGTATCATCATGATCGGTCAGAGCCAGCATTTTCACACCGCGCAACGCCGCACGATTGACCACTTCGGTCGGAGTGAGGGTACCGTCAGAAATATTGGAATGGCAATGCAGGTCGTAATCAAGCAAGAGAATAGCCCGGGTTAATCTGATAAGTTGCAGCAATACTCATGCGTCACCCCCGCCCTTTTTCATGACTTTGCCTTCTTCGGCACGACGACGGCGCACTTCCTTGGGATCTGCGATCAGCGGACGATATATTTCGATACGGTCTTTGTCGCGCAACACGGTCTCAGGCTTGGTCAGTTTACCGAAGATGCCCAGTTTATGTGCGGACAGATCCAAGCCTGGAAATTTGGCTAATATACCGCTGGCTTCTATACCTTGCATCACCGTGGTGCCGACAGGCACCTCTTTCTTCAGCAGTACCTGCACATCAGCCAGTGCATAAACCACTTCTATGTTGATAGTCATACGTTTGGATAAACCTTTTCTGCGCGATAAATAAATGCGTCCACGAAACTGTTGGCAATGTAGTGAAACACCGGGCCGACCAGCTTTTCCAGTAATTTACTGGAAAACTCATAACTCAAACGGAATTCTATTTTACAGGCTGAATCGCTCAAAGGGATAAATCTCCAGCAGCCATCTAACTGGCGAAACGGCCCGTCCTGCAAGGTCATATCGATTTGATGCGGCGGCTTGCGCACATTCTCCGTGGTAAAGCTTTGTTTAATATGATGATAATTAATACAGACTGTAGCGTGAACCTTATCTGTATCTTTTTCGACCACGCTCGCGCCGCCACACCATGGCAAAAATTGCGGGTAATTTTCGACGCAATCGACAAGATTGAACATCTGTTCCGCGCTGTGTGCGACCAATACTGATTTTTCTACGAATGCCATTACTGAAAGCCGAAATTACAAAGGCTGGTAGAATAGCCGAACACACAGCAAAATTCACCTGCCATGAGCATAGTTCAGAATAAAAAAGCGTTTCACGAGTACTTTGTCGAAGATAAATTTGAAGCTGGCATCATGTTGGAGGGCTGGGAGGTTAAAGCCATCCGCGCTGGACGCGTACAACTGAAGGAAGCGTACGTGACCACCCATGATGGCGCGCTGTTCCTGTTCGGCTCGCACATCAGCCCCTTGCAGAATGCCTCCACCCACATCCACCCCGATCCGATCCGCACGCGCAAATTGCTGCTGCACAAGAATGAGATCGAAAAAATCCTGGCGAAGGTGCAAAGAGCCGGCTACACCGTCATGCCGCTAGATATGCACTACAAGGCAGGTCTGGTCAAACTGACCATCGGTCTTGCCAAGGGCAAGAAGCAGCATGACAAGCGCGCAACCGAAAAGGAAAAAGACTCAAAACGGGAAGTAGCCCAGGCGATGAAGAAGGAACGGCGCTAGCGCGCTGGTAGCGAACCCTATGCAATATTTATCAAAAAATCAATTAGCTTCGTCATTCCCGCGAAGGCGGAAATCCAGCCAAAAACTGGCTCTGCGAAGCAGACAAAACCTTGATTTTTCCCTGCTACGCGGGAATTTTTTCATTCAACTGGATTCCCGCCTTCGCGGGAATGACGCGCATAACTAAAGGCGGGCGCGATGAATCTTGCCTCCACGATACTTTTCCTCTTCACCACCCTGTTATCCACCTATACATATGGAGTAACCATGACGAACAACACACAAACGGCTTATCTTGCAGGCGGCTGCTTCTGGGGTATGGAAGAACTGGTTGGGCAAATACCTGGCGTCATCGACACCGAAGTCGGCTATACCGGCGGCAATACCCCCGGCATGCAAGCCCAAGAAACAGGCCATGCCAGCCTCCCTCACCCAAACCCTCTCCCGCAAGCGGTAGAGGGGACAAACGAATCACTGCGCGCACTTCATTTTAACGCCGTTTATGAACAGGTCAAAACCGGGACTACCGGACATGCCGAATCGCTAAAGATCGTCTTTAACCCCGCCGTCCTAACTTATCGCCACCTTTTGTTTGAATTCTTCCGCATGCACAACCCGACCACGCGCAATCAGCAGGGCAACGATGTTGGCACACAATATCGCTCGGCGATTTTTTACCTGAACGAAGAACAGCATCGCACCGCGCTGGAAGTCATCAAAACCGCCGACGATTCAGGAGACTGGAAGGCAAAAATCGTTACCGAACTCGTGCCTTATAAAGAATTTTTCCGCGCCGAGGAATACCACCAGAAATATCTAGTGAAACATCGCGGCGGTTACACCTGCCACTACATCCGCCGACTCCAACTGGGCGAGACCAATTAATCCATCGCAGCAAGGGACCTGAGCGTGAGTTAATATCCTAATCCCGATAGAAGTGTGAGGATGAAAACTGACATCTGCCACAGGCAATCGGGTTTGCTATTCCATAAGAGATAGTGAGAGACCGTTTTTTAGCGATTTTTTTCCAGCTCATCTTCGATCAGGGGCGGGTCCCACGTCATCTGCTCACCTGTGACACTGTACCGGGTTACATAAAATTTGCATCGGGCCTGCCTAATTTCTTTGTCTGCGGTAGCAACAACTCAGCCTCGCAAATTCATATCAACGCTCATAACCGGAGCATGGAATACACACGTGCTTGTCGCCCAATACACGAAGATAGGCTCGCGAGGTGAGTTCGTGACAAGCCGCACAGGGAACGAAGCCCATGACTTCAGGAAACCACTCGCGCTGGAACTGAAAGATGTCTTCGATGGTGAGTACATCGGATTCTAGCGCGTTCCAGATCAGGTTCACCAGTTCCATCTGTTCTGCCTCTGGTATCTCGTCGGGTTCGATACCTTGACCGCGTTTAACCATGAAGGCTGATGCACCGATCTGCTTTTGCAGCGTGGGTTTGTAGCTCACCCGTACGGCGCGGTTCGTGGCGCGTTCGATCAGCGTCACGGCCAGTTTGCCATAGGGTGTCTTTTCCATATTGCCCTTGCCCAGCGTGCAACCGGTGCTGAACTGCACGCCATCACCGAAACACATGCCGCCGTGGTCTTCGCCTATCTCGATAAAAGCATGCAACTGGCGACCGCCGGAACGCTCAACACCCAGCACACGCATCGCGGCCAGACCAACACGGACACCGGCCACGCTGGCCCAGCAGCAGTGGCCGTGAAACCTCAATGTGTCGAGCAGAACTTGATGATCATCGTTCATGATATAACTCCTTAGCTAGTTCAGAGGAAAAGACCTGTCATAGACAGACTGGGTGTCAGTTCACAGCAGATCCCACGCTGTCTTGATGGCAACGGCGATCAGTATCAGCGCAATGATTCTTTTCAGTTGATCACCGGCTATTTTCTCGCTGGCCAGCCAGGCACCCAGTCCGGCACCTGCCGCACTTGCTACGGCAGTCGAGCCCAGCAGTGTCATGTTGAGTTGTGCAACACTGGCATGCGCCAGAAATCCCGCCAGTGACGCGAAGATCACAACAAAAGAGGCACTGGCAGCCGCACGTTTTGGTTCAAGGCCCGCAGCGATTAAGGCCGGAACGATGATGTTGCCGCCTCCGACACCCAGCAAACCACCGACGAAGCCTGCCAGCGCCCCCACGGGCAGCCCCAGGGCCAGGGTCGCGGCCATTGAAGCCTGCTCACGCCTCGCCTTAGGCCGGTAGAACAATATCATCAAGCTGGCAAACATCAAAAAAGCAACGAACAGCCATAACAGCAATGAACGATCCAAGCCCTGTGCAAGATGCACCCCTATGGGAGAGGCCAGCACCGCCAGCGACAACATGGGGATTACCAGTCGCCACTCCACCAGACCTTTGCGAATGAAGGTGACTGACGCGATGGTCATGGCGATTGCATTGAGCAACAACGCAGTCGCCATCGCCGTGTGCAACGCTACGCCAAAAGCCAGGAATACCGGAATCAAAATAAAAGCCGCACCGACGCCTGCCATTGCGAACACCGTGGTCAGCAAGAAGGTCAACAGAGCGGCAAGCACGATCATGGCTTTTCCAATTCCAGGCAAACAGGACTGGCGTAGTACTCATACAGGCTATCAAAGTTCATTAGGGAATGGTTATTTTCCACCCGTCATAAACATCAGCAAACTTAACATTCGCAGCGTCGATTGTACTCGTATTCGCACCTCGAGACAGGTGTGACAAGCCTGAATACTGGATTTAGCCTAAGCATAGCAACGTGCTAACCGCTGCGTATATTGTCCTCTCAGTGCAGATGTCCATGGCTCATTACCGCTTTTCGGGTAGTCAAAAAACGCTGACGATTCTGACCAAAACAATGACTTTCGAAATGCAAAACGCCGCGCGACTCGAAGCCGCGCGGCGTTTTGCAGGTATTACTGACGAATTACAGGCCGCGTACGTTGCGCTTGCGTTCGTTTTCTGTCAAAAAGCGTTTACGAACGCGAATCGAAATAGGCGTGATTTCAACCAATTCATCATCGTCGATAAACTCAACCGCTGATTCCAGTGTCAGGCGTACAGGCGGTGTCAGACGAACCGCTTCATCAGTTCCTGATGAACGCACGTTGGTCAGTTGCTTACCCTTGATCGGGTTAACGATCAGATCGTTATCGCGACTGTGAATACCAATGATCATGCCTTCGTACAGCTTGTCGCCTGGAACCACGATCATGCGACCGCGATCTTCCAGTTTCCACAATGCGTAAGCAACCGCATCGCCTTGCTCGGAAGAGATCAGAACACCGTTGCGACGACCTGGCATGTCGGCCTTGACCGGTGCGTAGTCATCAAACACGTGCGCCATGATGCCGGTACCGCGTGTCAACGTCATGAATTCAGACTGGAAGCCGATCAGACCACGAGCAGGAATACGGTATTCCAGACGCACACGACCGTGACCGTCCGGTTGCATGTCTTGCAGATCGCCACGACGACGACCCAATTCTTCCATGACTGCGCCCTGGTTGGTGTCTTCGACATCCACAGTCAACATTTCGAAAGGCTCGCATTTTTCGCCGTTGATTTCACGGTACACAACACGCGGCTTACCCACGCCCATCTCAAAACCTTCACGACGCATCGTTTCCAGCAAAATCGTCAAATGCAACTCGCCGCGACCTGACAACAGGAACACGTCGGTATTGTCTGTTTCTTCGACACGCAAAGCCACGTTGACCAGCAATTCCTTATTCAGGCGATCGCGAATCTGACGGCTCGTGATCATCTTGCCTTCCTGGCCGCACAAGGGTGAGGTATTCACCATCAGGTTCATGCTCAGGGTCGGTTCGTCGATCTTAGGCAATGGCAGTGCTTCAGGTTTGCTTGCATCAGCAATGGTCACGCCGATACCGATCTCGTCAATCCCGTTGATCAACACGATATCGCCCGCCATCGCCTCTTCCAGCAAGACGCGTTCGATACCACGGAAACCCAGCACTTGATTGACGCGAGCCTTTTTGGATGACTTGTCGCCATTCATGACCATGACTTCCTGGCCCGGACGAATCTTACCGCGAGTCACACGACCCACGCCGATACGACCAACGAAACTGGAGTAATCCAAAGCGGAAATTTGTAGTTGCAATGGCTCTTCAGTGGCAGCAACGCAAGGAGCCGGCACGTGATTCAAAACCACATCCAACAAAGCGAACATGTTGTCGGTGACGTTTTCCAACTCAGTCATTGCATAACCGTTCAATGCAGATGCGTAAACAACCGGGAAGTCCAACTGCTCATCGGTCGCGCCCAGCTTGTCGAACAAGTCGAAAGTCTGATCGACAACCCAATCCGGACGCGCGCCCGGACGGTCAACCTTGTTGATCACAACGATAGGACGCAGACCTAATGCCAACGCCTTTTTGGTCACGAAACGGGTTTGCGGCATCGGGCCGTCAACCGCATCGACCAGCAGCAAAACGCCGTCAACCATACCCAATACGCGCTCAACTTCGCCGCCGAAGTCGGCGTGACCCGGTGTATCGACGATATTGATGTGCACTCCCTTGAACTCAACCGCGCAATTCTTCGCCAGAATGGTAATGCCGCGTTCCTTTTCCAGGTCATTGTTGTCCATGACGCGTTCAGCGACTTGCTGGTGTGCCGAGAAGGAACCTGCCTGAGACAGCAGCTTATCTACCAGGGTAGTTTTACCATGGTCGACGTGAGCGATGATAGCGATGTTGCGAAGTTGGCGTGACATGTAAACAGCCTTGCTAGATATAGGGGGGCGCATTCTACCACATGCGACGGAACAATTTTTTACTAACGTCACCGGTTAAACACAAACCGGTCAAATCCCGTCATCAACTATAACGCCTCACAGCCGGCATTAACCTGCTTCAACCCTTTGATAGCGTGTCCCGCAGCAACATGATGACTGGCGAACCAACCCCGTTTCATTTCCAGTGCATAAAGCGCATCGAAATTCGAAGTATGATTATCGGTACTGTCAGCGTCCATATCGACGATCTGCACGATGCGCCCTGCACGATCAATAAATGCGACGGATAGCGCCAAGGGCGTATTTTTAGACCAGAACGACCATTTATCTGAAGAGGGAAATACGAACAGCATGCCACAGTGAGCACACACGGCTTTGCGGTGCATTAAACCGTTTTCTCGCGATTGCGCTGACAACGCCAATTCAGCATGGATGAGATTGCCATTAACCAACAAAGCTATCATCTCACCGGCAACACCTAACGAGAGCGGAGCATACAGACACGCCGGCAACACTAACGCATATAGCCAGAATTTTACTTTCATCAAGCTGCTGATAGATTAAAAAAGGAGTGCCATCACAAATGACACCCCTTTAATGAAAAATGGCTAGTTGCCGCCTATTGTACCGGCCTCATTGGCCGAAGCATTGTCTTTACCGACCGACACAGCAGTTGAATTCTTCTGCTTGGCATGTATCTTGGTATTACCCTGAATTTGGGTACCCCCCTTGATTGCGCCCGCCGTATTCTTAGCCGTATTACCTTCGCCGACAGAGACAGCAGTCGAATTTTCCTGCCCGGCCTTAATCTCGGTATTACCCTGTATTTGCACGCCTTGTGCATTTGGGGAATACATACCGCCTCTCGGCCCGCTTTGCGATGCCTGGGCAAAAACCGTACCCGATGCGAGCACAGACAATATAGCCACCAACAATATTGAATATTTCATTTTTTACCCCTTAATTTAGTTACCACCAATGACACCGGCTTCATTGGAAGCCTTGTTATTCTTACCTACAGCAACAGCAGTCGAATTCTTTTGGGAAGCATTGATCTTGGTATTACCCTGAATCTGAGTACCGCCTTTGATCGCACCCGCCGTATTCTTGGCGGTATTTCCTTCACCGACCGACACTGCTGTAGAGTTCTCCTGTTTGGCTTTGATCTCGGTATTGCCCTGAATTTGCACGCCCTGCGGATTGCTGGAGCGCTGAGTTTGCTGGGCCAATACAGGGGTTGCAACAACCAAACCTGCCACTAACAAAGTTACGAGACGCATATAAACCTCCTTTTAAGAAAATTAAAATATCGTTTAACCTACCACCTTAAATACCACGCGCCGGTTTTGCGGATTGCGTGGATCGAGGCTCTTTAAGGGCTCGCTTGAGCCTTTACCCAGCGGAATCAGACGTTTCTTGTCCAAACCGGCTTTATCAGAAATATAATTAACTACCGCATCAGCTCTCTCGCGTGAAAGCGCATTGTTCCGGTCCGCATTACCTGTCGCATCGGTGTGCCCCTCAACGATCACGCATTTATTACTCAGCGCCAGCACCTTGGCAATTTCATGCAACACCTTGTCCGATGAACTGGCAATCTCGGCGCTACCCAACTTGAATTGAATAGTAAAATCAACCACCGTCAGCCTGGCATCCGGCGGCACCACACTGCAATCGCTGGGACTACTGGAAGCAACTTCGGGAGTCGGGTCAAACACGATGGCGCGCGTGCGCGGCTTTTTGGCTATATCAGCCGCAGGTGCTGTCATCGCATGTTCCAACTCTTTAATTTTTTCCATATCGTCTGCCACCGCCAGGCCGGCGTAAGCTGCCAGCAGCAATCCCAATCCCATACCAAAATAATGTTTCATGATGTCTTCACCTATTTGCACACATTGATCACTTCTTTTGTGGTTACCACGATTTCTTTGGGTGCCTTTTGTCCCGGTTGAACCGTGCCCACATTGACATTGCAGTCGTTCGAGCGGCGGCTACCGACGTTTACCACTCGCTTATCCTGTTGAGCCTTATAGCCATCCCTTGAGGTGTCCGTGTTCGACCACTTCTTGGCCAGCGAATTGTTGACCTTGCTGTTACCCGAAGCATCCAGCCCCTGCACCGCCATTGCACCCGAGCTAACCACGCAGATGCACACGCCTGCTGCTACCACCCACTTATTTGCATTCATCGCTGACAATCCCCCCAATATTTGTACATGCTTTTTTGTTACGCCCGCCCACCACCGTAGTCACATTCGCCGCGTTAACGGTAATTTTGGTATCGCCCCGTTTATTGCCCTGCACCACGCCGATCCGGTTACGTGCCACGTTGTTTTCTCCGGTCGCGATGGCGGTGGTATTCTGTGTCGATACATTGATCTCCGTATTGCCCTTGATTGTGGTGTGCGACTGGCTGACCTGCGCCGAACCACCGGCAGAAAACAGCGCAAACACCATTCCATAAAGCCACTGATTATTCATATCGCCTCCTTTACATGGGTAATTTAGTCGGTGGCCGGCCCTGCCTGAACAATACTTTCATCCCCTCCCACTCCGACTCTTCGATACCCAGACGGGCGGCGCTGATGGAGTTAGGATCGGGCGTAAACATCAAATAGGCCTGCATCTCATTGATCAACAACTCCTGTTGATTGATCGAATAGTTGTAATTGGACAAGAACCGCTGAAACACGCCACGCTGTGCTTCACTCAATTTGTCCGACCAGAATTTGCGGCAGTAATCCGCGTAATAGGGATTGGTATAAAACTCGGCGTGCGCAATTTCATGAGTAAAAATTGCTCTGCGGGCCAACTCATTGATGCGTGGCTCATTGTCGTGACGCTCCTGAACCTGAGGAATCGACAAAATCACCACATCCGGCATCAAGGCGCGATAGAAGCCGCGCCATTCATCCATCATGCCCTGCGCGACTAAAAACTCTCGCACCCTGACCTCTTCCGGCAATAAAACGACCTTGTCCCGATTGGCCAGATTGAAGAACAGCACCAGTTCACTCACCAGAAAGTCGTGTCCGAAGGCAAAATTAGCCTGATTGCGACGTATCGCGTTGAGATATTTACTCATCTCATCTGCGCCCAACACACGCTTATACGATTCGTTGTATTGCTCGGTTAACTGCATGGCACGATTAAACGCCTGCCCCTGCCGCCGCAACTCCGGAAAATCAAAAACGTAAACATTTGAATTTCCTGAATATTTCCAGATACAAAACTCGCCGCTGCGACCATTCAAAATAGCCTGAAAATCAGCCGAGAGAATCTCTTCGGCATAAACCTGCGAGACACACAGAACTAACAGCCAGGTAAGGCATCGGGTTATGCGCATAAAAGCAGGGCAAATATTCACGTCTCGTCCCCTTTACCTGTAGTAATCCAGTCGAAACGCCTGAGCCCGCGCCCGATTTCCTCTGGCGGATTTCTGGCTCGCGGTAGGATTGCCTCCGGGCGTATAAACCAGCCCCAATCCGTTATTGCCAGCCTGATACACTGACCAGGCATGTGCTCCCTGTACTGCGCGCGACAACTGAGGCGAACTGGATGCGGTAGGCGCCGCCAAAATCAGCGATGGCATCAACTTATTACCGCCGATGGCATAAGCGGTTGCCGGAGGGATAAAAGCCAGCGGTACGCGGGAACCTGACACACCACCATTCACCGAAACATACGCGCGTGGTGCCAAATATCCCTCTTCAACGGTGAACTCATCAATCGACTCGTCGAACGCGACAACCGGGTTTGCCGATGCGCCGTCGTAGAGCAGATAAATACCTGCATACGCGTTTGTTATCGCAGCAAACAGCAGAATAAAGCCCGGCAATAGAATAATATTTTTCATTTTTCCGTTACGGCCACGTTGCCATCCCGTCCCCAGTCTATCCGGTACACCTTGCCCGTTTTTAGTGAAACCACCTCACGCCTGCCCTTTGGAATTAACACACCATCGATATAGACTTTGTCATTGATGATCGTGACCCCTTCGATTTCCACATCGATACCGATAGTCTCGCTCTCATTTTTTTGAGCCTTGTCATCTCCATCGGCAAACGCCGGCAGTGTCACAAGGCCAACCATCAGGGCGGCGAGTCGCCATTTTTGGCTGATCATTTGCATCGCGCCTGTACCTGTTTACCGTTCTGCCAGACCGTGATGACGCTGCCTGACTGACTATCGTCCCCAATACGCCCGGTGACATTGTTCACATTGTCACAGGACACCACAGGCAACTCCGCAATGCGCCGTGATGCCGGATTTTTCATATAGGCACGCGCCTTTGAAACATTAGCGGCTGCCGAATCAGAAAAATCAGCTCCGTTTCTAAATTCCTTATCTGGCACTGCCGCGCCATTGGATTGCCTGTTTTTTGCTCCTTCTCGCATGGCATGTGCTTTTTCATCCAGCACACTGTCATCGCCATGCTGCGGGAAAATATCCTCTTCGCTGTCATTCATGAGCACAGCGCTGGCCGGTTGTATCAATTCGACCGGTGGCATCTTGTTGCGCGCCCGTGTATCCATGACGATCTCCCCCGCCAGTACTACCCGACACACGAAGACCATACTCACGAAACACAATATCAAAGCAAACTGCCTCATCAGATACCCCGTCTCAATTCAATCGTCAGAAGTGGTGCAAGGATTACACGGCTGACAGAAGATAAATATCGGGCGATGCTGATTCTGCTATCGTCCATCGCTGTGACAGGATAAGGATTTTCTGATTTGTAATTCCACAAAATCAACAATCCCAAAATCAGCCCGTCTGTCAGCGCACGGTCAGTTCAATTTGGGCGCTGGTGAGTGCAGGGTTCGCCGCACGGAATTTCTCCAACACTTCATCCAGAGACTTCACCGGTAGTGGTGCCAGATCGCGCAAACCCACCAGCGAGGTCGGGATGACCACCTCCAGGTCTGAGCCTAAGCATGCCACACGCTCAGTCCCTTTACGGTCGAATTTAATTTTAAATCCGCCGCTGGGCAGGTGCATCGGACTGTTCGGAATCAGTCTGGAATTTGCATAAAATTGATTGGGGAAGATGCGCGCGGTATTTTTTGTCGCATCTTCGTAAAAACAGTAGACCGAGCCTGCAGCACTCACCGACACATTCATATTCAACGCATCCCCCACCTGATAAACCGGTTGCGTGCCCTTATCGGTTTCAACACGAACCGCAAAAACCGCCGCATTCTGCACGGGAGCCGGCGCTGCAGCCATCGGGGTATAGACAGCATGTTCCTGCTGCGTGACTGGCACGGCCGCCAGTTGGTTTTGTATATCGTCTATCATGCTGTAATACAGATCGAAATTGACCCTTGCATCTGCGATCAGTCCGGCCGCTGCCTGATATTCGGCAATCGCACTTTTCAAGCTATCGTTCATCACGCCGTCCAGCGGGCCGCTATAGCGATTCATCCCGGCCAGTTTGCGCTGAATAAACAACACGAGATCTTTTTCCTTAGCGGTTTCAAACCATTCCTGAGCCTGCGCCATCATGGCAGGATTAGTCGAGTCCGCATCGAGGCAGCGCCAATAGGGAACCCGGGTAAATTTCCCCAGCGTTTCGATCAAACCCAGTTCGATCAGTGTGCGACTAGCCGCTCCCACCCCTTCCGACTTGCTGATATCCAGATTGAAACTCAAGCCCAGCTTGGCCACCTTACCGCCCGCCTCACCCGACTTACCGGCCTTGGTCAGTATCATGGTGTTCGAAGTACTCGTCTCCGGCAAAATACGCCGGCTCGCGGCCTCGCCCACACTCATGTCCATGCTGATCACGTCATAGGATTCATCCTTCGACACACCCAGATCGAGAAAAGGCAGCGCTAATCCCGCGCCCTTATTGGTGCGCACCGCGTTGTCATCCATCTGCGTGACCGAACCGCGAATGTAGTAGTCCGGCATCAAGGCCTGCGCGTTCCCCCGAGTGCCGAACAGCAAGCCCAGATCATCGTCTGCCCGGTGAAAATCAATGAAATCAAAGGCCCGACTCTTCAGCGTCATTTTAGATAAGGCGGTGATCAGCATCTCCTTAGAGCCGACCCGCGCCTTTCCTGTTTCATCCGGAATACCCGCCGATGTAATGACAATGCCTTTCTTGCCGTATTGCAAGAAGAGTTCATCCATGCAGCGCAAGGCTTGAGAAAAGCTAGTGATCGTTTTGGTCGCCGGTGTTTTTGGCCCCGCCGCCACGAGTGCCGCAGCCCCCTTTACACCAGCCGCAGTAGATGCGGCATTCGATTTTTTCGTCATGGATGAATAATCGCTCTGGGCTACCGCACAGGCTGAGACGGCCAGCAAGACCGCCAATAAATTAAACTGTTTCAACATGATCACTTCCCCCATCATTCAAAGCGCTTTACTCAAACGCCAAATATTAAATCAACATATTGATTTTATGGATTAATTTATTTTCTCTTAATCAACACGATCTTATCGATCAAGGTCTCGCCCGCCTCATCCTTCTTGTAGTAAATCTTGGTGTCATAGCGTCTGACCTGATCGACCATCCTGTCTTCCTGCATATTCTTCAAAGAACCGAACGCGTTGAATATCATCGGGATAAAGCCGAAAATCGCGCGTGTTTTGGGGGCCTGCTCACTCGGCAACAACTCTACCTTCCCTTCTTCGGCTGAACGCACCACCCACTTATCGATGCGGGGCGGGATGTTGCTCAGCGGCACACGTCCGGACACATCCACTTCCACCATCTCCTTGCCCGATTCGAGCTCACGGCTTAACCTCATGTCGAACAGTTTCGAATCCATAAAAGTCATGCTGGATTTACCCGAGACCGGCAATTCAACAGGCGCATTAGGCACAACAACAGATTGCGGCACGCCGCTCATACGCACGGTAGGCGCAATACCAACCGGGGCGGGCGACTTTGCCGCTTGCGTGTCGGCATCCGTCCAATATCCCTCTTCGGCATAAGCCGACAACATCACCAGCAACATCCAGACAGATAGCACTAATCGTCTCATCGCCTCCCCCTGCTAGTTAGCCACCTCAAAAATATATTCCCCGCCCGCCGTGTGTCCTGCCGAGATCACCGCGCCGTATTGTGGCTCCTGAGGAAAATCCTTCATCACCTGACCGTGGACCACGCGATAGATTTCAAAACCGGGCGCGACACCATTTGTCGATTTCAAAGTATTGATAAAGCTCCAGGCAAAAATCGAATGGCCTTCCTTACCGCCATCGGATACAGGCTCTTCACCACCCGAGGAAAAGGCCAGCACCGAGCGATGTTGCAGCACACTGCTCACATTCGGTATACCACTGGTCATGCGCTGCTCACGGGTTAACGAACCCGAGAAGCAACTGTCCGACACCAGAATCAGCTGTCGCGCATTGATCGCGGATAACAACTTGGAAATATCCGAATTGGATATCCAGTTAGCGGCAGTCTTCACCGAACCATCGATGGGAATCCAGTACCCCATCTGAGTGTCATCCATCAGGTAACCGTGTCCGGCATAAAACAACAGCACGCTATCGTCCGCCTTCGCTTCGGCTGCGATCTCATTAAGGGTTTGAATTATTTCTTTTTTCCCCACATTTCTCATTACACGAGTTTCATAGCCATAATGCTTTCTGAGCGCATCGGCGATACCTTCCACGTCGGCGACCGGCGTACCCAATTCGGGTATAGGATCTTTATAGCCATTAATACCAAAGAGCACCGCGATCTTGCGACGGAGCGGCTTTTCAACTACCACAGGCGCGGATGGTGGCGTAGCAACAGGCTGAACTAAGTGTGTAGTAGCAACCGGTGCGGCAGGCGCAACAGTTGCTACGGAAGACGTTACCGGTGCAACCGGGGCTTCAGTTACCGCAGGTGTAATAGATGCAAGCTGCGCTGCAACGACAACGGGGGGAGGGACAACCTTACTTTCTTGCTGGATCTCGAGTGGCTTAGTCAAACACAACATACCCTTTGCGGGTTGGCCTGCAGGACAATCGGGCAAATCGGCCGCATGAGGATTTTTACGCAACTCTTCAAGCGCTTCCCTATACAGCAGGGTGCGCGCCTGATGACGCTGCAACTGAATCGCCTGAAACTGTGCACGACCGGGGACGCCGCCCAGAAAAGCCGGAGGAAGCATAAAGGGTGCCGCACCAAGAGAGGTCATCCACAGCAGGGAAAATAATAATATCGCCTTCATTTTATGTGCTCCAAAACGGATGAACGACTCAGCAATTTGCCCCAGTCGCGCACCCAGCAACATTCGTGATCAAAATCGCTGACAACTTCCATACGCCCGCCGCGGCGATTGACGAACGCTTTAACGACCGATACCGGCACCACGTTATCCCGCCCCCCGGCGAAATGAATACTCGCAGGAATTAGCCCGGTCGATTCTGCAGGATCAAGAGATCCAGCCAGTGGCGATGCGTGATGCCAATCCACCCACGTCGACACAGACAAGGGAGCGGCCACCGTCATCAACCCATCCACATCATCTCTGCCACCCGCCAGCAAAGTGGCAATCACCCCGCCACCCGAGTAACCGATCAGTCTGATACGCCTGACACCCATCATCTGCATAAGTCTGCTCACAGCGGTGTCGTAGGCGGCAATCACTTCGGGTGAAAAGCGCTTTCCTGTCCAATAAGCGACATCACAGCGCTTTAAATCATCCTTACTCAGGTACTGACAAGGGCGCCCCAGATACGCCACCTTCTGCACTGGATCCACTCCCGCCAATGCCAGCGATACGGGATAGGCTGGCGTCGGATCGCGTGGCGGGTGATAAGGCGTAATCCAGGCCGCCCCGTCACCTTCGATATAAACATCCATCGTATCGCCAGTCGAACCGCGCACAAAGGCAGCGAGACGAAAGGTATCAGATTCGACATCCACAGCCGAAAACCCTAACTTAGCCGCTTTTGTTTGTATCGATTCAACCGAACTGCAGGCCGATACGCTGAGCAGCAACAATATCCATACACGACCCATTAGAAGCGGAAGTTGACATTACCCATCAGACTATTGTTCTTAGCGTAGCTACGACCTGCTTCCTGATTGTATGCAACACCACCAGTAATGCTGTTTTTGACAGCGAATAAATTCACACCCAACGAATATACCCAGGCAGTCCGTCCAATATCGTTGCCGAGTTGGGCAGAGGCATTCGCTGAGGTCGAGCGACTAATATCGCTGGTATAGTTCAATCCAAAGTAAGGCATCACATTCTCGTTCGTCCAATACCCGGCCTGTCCGCCAACGCGCAACTGAGTAATTTTGTTGGTCGTTGCTGTTCCCGTCATCAGTAAACCAGTGGCACCGCCAGTCAAATCAGCATACTTTTCTTCGCCATGTAGATACCCGCCTTTGCCGGTCAGTTGCCAGTTCCCCAGCCAGTTGGCGTAATTCAAATTAGCACCATAAAACAAACGATCAGCTTTTCCTGACACTTCTGAAGTACTGAGCTTTACACTGCCAGCCCCTAACGAGGCATCCAGTGACCACGCATTATTGATTTGCCAGCCCAGATAAGGCGCAATCGAATAACCGCTAGTACTGTTTGAGGAAAGGTTATTTGTACCCGCAGTCAAGTTAAAAGATTGTGCACTACCGCTTCCACTGTCAAATGCCGCAGACAGTCCGAGGGCCACATCTGGTGCCAATTGATAGTCGCCTCCGATGACTGCATTCGTGACATCGGAACTTGCGATATTGTTGTGTGCTGCAAGCCCGATCGGATCGTAGTAACCTCCTCGGTCATACTTGTTTTTATCACTACTTACACTACCCCAAAAATTCCATTGTGGCGCTGAATTGCCCGCAGCCATACCTTTGAGCTGCCCCACACTGGAGATATTTTCAGGCCGTAAATTACTGGAAGCATGACTTGCATTGACGGCACGAGAAATCGCCAGCATCTGCGTAAGTGACGTGCTGCTGATTTCCTGAGAAGCGCTCGCCGTACTTGATGTCGAACCGAAGCACTCAGGATGGTTTAACTGGAAATTTGCCAGACAACTACCCGTACATCCCCCACCAGCAGCAGACTGTTGAATTGATAGACAAGTTTGCGACACGGCTGATGCAAAATTAGCATAAGCTACGATCAGTATCGCTGCTGCATAGACCCAGAATTTTTTCATTTCATTTCCCCTTAAAATTAAAACACCCATCTCCGTACCACCATCAATCATTCAGTTAGCGTTGTTCTGTTCTGTGCCAGCTTTATCGGATTTAGCCAGACCCAGCACAAACCTCACCAACGCCCGCATCTCTACTTGTTTAATGCCATCCGGATCATTGGCCGGCATATGGATCAAACCGAAAAATCCTGAACTTCCCTTGGAAACACGAACCATAAGTCGCTCTTCTGCCATGGGGTCATTGAGATACTTTTTAGACACGTCCATCCAGGCAGGTCCAACAATGCGCTCATTGATAGCATGACAATTAATGCATTCATTTTTCTTCGCCAAGTCCGGCATCTCCACCGCCAGCGTAAATGAGCAGCACGCAAGCCCGGCAAAAATATTAAGGACGATCACAACTAATCGGCTCATGGGGTTTTCCTGAAGACATTCTGAAACGTGACGAATTATGTGCTCATCATTTTGGACAGAACAATCAGGCAAGGCTGATTTAAAATCTGGAAAATGCTGATTTAACATAGGGCTTTTCCTAGCGACTCACCAAAATCTCCAAGCAAACCGGGCTCAGAAAATCTACATAGCGCAACACAAATCACGAGAGTGACGACCCGTGTAGCAAAAAAATAATTAGCGATATCGCTTTAATACGCTGGCGCTCAAGGCCCAACACTCGTATATTTCGAACCTCAACATTTGTTCTGTTTCCAGGCTCAAAATTGTTGCCAATAAAAACAAATCACTCAGGAGAAAATTCATGAAATTACGTGCCATCGCGATGTTTGTATTAGCCATCGGTATCAGCAGCGCCGCACAGGCAGCTGGTGAGATCATCATTAAATTCAGTCACGTAGTTGCACCCGATACACCCAAGGGACAAGCAGCCGAACGCTTCAAACAGGTTGCAGAAAAACTGACCAAAGGGAAGGTCAAAGTTGAGGTTTATCCGAACAGCCAACTATATAAAGACCGTGAAGAAATCGAGGCGCTGCAAAGCGGCGCGGTACAGATGCTGGCACCCTCACTATCCAAGTTCGGCCCTATGGGCGCACCTGAATTCCAACTATTTGATTTACCATATCTTTTTCCAAATCAGGAAACCTTGCACCGCGTGATGGATGGTGATGTCGGCAAGAAACTGTTTGCCAAACTCGACACCAAAGGCGTCACAGGGCTGACTTTCTGGGATAACGGCTTCAAACAAATGAGTTCGAATAAGCCGATGCATGCCGCCGCAGACCTCAAGGGGCTGAAAATGCGCATTCAATCCTCCAAGGTATTGAACGCACAGATGAAGGCGCTGGGTGCCAATCCTCAAGTAATGGCGTTCAGCGAGGTGTATACCGCCCTGCAACAAGGTGTGGTGGATGGCACGGAAAATCCAGTATCCAATTTCTACACGCAGAAAATGCACGAAGTGCAAAAACACATGACCATTTCCAACCATGGATACTTGGGCTATGCGGTGATTGTGAACAAAAATTTCTGGGATGGTTTGCCGGCCGATGTACGCACCTCGCTCACTCAGGCAATGAAGGAAGCGACCGCCTTCGAGCGCGACGTGGCGCAAAAAGATAACGATGATGCGCTGGCACAGGTGATCGCCGCCAAATCCACTACCGTTTACACTTTAACAGCCGCGGAACGCGCCGACTGGCAAAAAGTCCTGCTGCCGATCCAGAAGGATTTTGAATCTGTGATTGGTGCTGACCTTATACTAAGCGCCAATGCAACAGCGGCACAAGTTGCCAAGGAACAGGCAGACGCCGCAAGTAAACCAGCGGCAAGTAAACCAGCGGCAAGTAAACCAGCCGCCCCAGCGAAAAAATAACCCCCTGCAAACCGCTATCCGTCAGACTTACTCTGCCGGATAGCCTGTCAATCTAAAGTTTTATAGGGGAAATGCAATGATCAATCGATTTCTTAATCACTTCGAGGAGTTTCTCATTGCCAGTTTCATGGCAGCGGCGACCCTAGTCACCTTCGCCGCCGTGGTAATGCGTTATACCACCGGCTCCGGCATAGACTGGGCGCAGGAACTCACCATTTATTTATTCATCTGGATGGCCAAATTCGGCGCCGCCTATGGCGTACGCACCGGTATCCACATCGGCGTGGATTTCGTAGTCAACTGGGTACGTCCCTCGATACGCCGCAAGATGGTCACGACCGCCTTACTGTTAGGCATGATCTTTACCGGCTCCATCGCTTTTTTCGGCGCGCGCTGGGTCTTGTTCATCCACGGCACAGGACAGGAATCCCCCGATCTGGAAATGCCCATGTGGATCGTCTATCTGGCCATTCCCTTCGGCTCCGGCCTGATGTGCTACCGTTTCGTGCAAGTACTGGTCTCATTTACTAAAACAGGCGAATTGCCCACGCACAGCTTCGGCGGTGACGAAGAACACACGGAGGTACACGCATGACCGCCCTGCTCATCCTCAGCATTTTGCTGATACTGCTGCTCACCAGCACACCGATCTCCATCGCGCTCGGCACCACGGTGCTGATCTATCTATTGGGATTTTCTTCATTCTCCATCGAAACCGTCAACATCATCTCGCAGCGTCTGTTCACCGGACTTGAGAGTTTCTCGATCATGGCGGTGCCATTTTTCGTGTTGTCCGGCCAGTTCCTGATCGACGGCAAGATCGCGGCCCGCATCGTGCGCTTTGCCAGCAATCTGGTGGGCTGGATGCCAGGTGGAATCGCAATGGCGGCAGTATTAGCCTGCGCGTTTTTCGCCACCATCTCAGGCTCCAGCCCTGCCACTGTGATGGCGATCGGTTCGGTGATGCTGCCTGCCATGGTTAAAGCCGGTTATCCGAAGCGTTTCTCTGTAGGCGTGATCACCTCAGCCGGTTCACTGGGCATATTGATCCCGCCCTCCATCGTGATGATCATCTACTCGGTCGCAACGTCTGAGAGCGCAGGCAAGATGTTCATCGCCGGCATCATACCTGGCATCATGCTGGCCATCATCATGATGTCCCTGGTGTTCATTCAGGCCAAGCGCAAGAACTTCCCCACCCAGCCTAAACCCACGGCGGAGGAGTTCTGGCATTCATTCCGCGACGCATGGAGCGGAATCTTCATGGTAGTGCTGGTGATTGGCGGTATTTACGGCGGACTGTTCACCCCAACCGAAGCCGCAGCGGTGGCAGCCGTGTACGCTTTTATTGCCGCTAAATTTTTCAGTGGCGATCTTAGTTGGAAACAGGTACCCAAGACCTTGCTCAGCGCAGCAAACACCAGCGCGATGCTGCTCTACATCATCACCAACGCAATCCTCTTCTCGTTTTTGATGACCTCAGAGCAAATTCCGCAGGAGATGTCGCAGTGGGTGGTGGGTCAAAACCTGCAGCCATGGATGTTCTTGCTGATGGTCAACTTCGCCCTGCTCGCCGCAGGACAGTTCATGGAACCGACGTCTATCGTGCTAATCTTAGCGCCGCTGTTTTTGCCGATCGCAAAAGCGATGGGCATAGACCCGATTCATCTGGGTATCATCATGGTGGTGAACATGGAAATTGGCATGATACATCCGCCGGTGGGACTGAATTTGTTCGTCGCCAGCCATCTGGCGAAGGAAGGATTGACGGAAGTGTCTATTGCCACCCTGCCTTGGGTGGGTGTGATGCTGGTGTATCTGGGGCTGATCACCTATATTCCGGCCATTTCAACCTGGCTGCCGCACCTGCTGTACAAATAACCCATCCCCAAAAACAGAACAAGGCATTGATTATTAATATATTTTAATAATCAATGCCTATTTTTTTGGCTGACAACAGAATTAGTCAGCTATTAATCGCGCTCTTCACGTCTTGATGGGCGATCATCTCGTCTATCTTCATTACGTGAATCCCGACGATCGCGCCTGTCTTCATCACGGTAGTCACGACGATCTCTTTGCTCGTTGTCATGCCGACGTACCGTTTCACGTGGTCGTGAACGGTCACTGGCATCTTCGCCCATGATCGCACCGGCCGCAGCACCGACCGCGCCGCCAATAATTGAACCACTCCGTCCACCCATTTCATAGCCAACAGCCGCACCAGTCGCACCCCCTACGGCACCACCGATCGCGCCGCCACCTCGCGGGTTATTCGCACAGGCAACCAGAAAAACCACTAAAATCAAACTCAACTTTTTCATATTTTCCTCACGTTAGTCTTCACGTCCACGGCGCTCATAGCCGCGATCTCCACGATCACCTCTGTCGCTTCGATCACCCCGATCAGCTTTTTCATCGCGATAATCGCGTCTCTCATTTTCATGTCTGCGGCCTTCATGTTCGCGCCTATCATCACGATACCCATCCTCTCTCTGACGTGGCGGCGGATTATTTTGGCTGCTACCGACTGCAGCGCCTGTTCCACCACCAATGGCAGCCCCGATGATCGCACCGTTCCTGCCTCCCACACTCTGACCAACAGCCGCACCGGCCGCACCGCCAAGTACACCGCCCAACACTGCACCACCGTCAACGGCAAATGCGCTGACACTCACAAAAAGTAACGAAGCAATAACTAATGTTTTTTTCATAACGTCTCCTAAAATAATTAACGCCCGGATTAACTGCCGCAGTTAGTCAGTCGCCAGACTGATTAGTTCCTGCCTGTCCACCCACTAAACCCCAATTTTCTATCATTAAATAGCCGCGTACTAACATCAACGACCGCCGCTGAAAGAAGCTTAAACCTTTTTTTCTAAGTTTAATTCCTAAACGTATTTGTCGGCAATCTTTCTCTCATGCTATTCTGAGCGACCTTAAATCCAAACACGCTCCATGTCAGTTTCCATAAAAACCTCGCAAGAGATAGAAAAAATGCGTATCGCCGGCCGCCTGACCAGTGAAGTGCTCGATTATATCGGCCCGTTTGTCAAAGTCGGCGTTACCACCAACGAACTGGACAAGCTATGCCACGACTTGATCGTGGATATCCAACAAGCCATTCCAGCACCACTCAACTATGCGCCAGGCGGTCACAAGCCTTATCCCAAATCGATCTGCACCTCGATTAATCATCAGATTTGTCACGGCGTGCCGAGCGACAAGGCATTGAAAATCGGTGACATCGTGAATATCGACATCACCGTGATTAAAGACGGATATCACGGCGACAGCAGCCGTATGTTTTATGTAGGTGAGCCATCCATACAGGCCAAGCGCCTGTGTGAGACGACCTATCAATCCATGTGGCGCGGCATACGCATGGTCAAGGCAGGAGCATATCTGGGCGATATCGGTCATGCAATACAGAGTTTCGTCGAACCCTTAGGTTATAGTGTGGTGCGAGAGTTCTGCGGCCACGGCATCGGTGCCAAGTTCCATGAGGAGCCACAAGTGCTGCACTACGGTCGCCCTAAATCAGGATTAAAACTGGAAGCGGGCATGGTTTTCACCATCGAACCGATGATCAATGCCGGTCGCAAGGACATCAAACAACTGGGTGATGGCTGGACGGTGGTGACTAAAGATCATAGTCTGTCGGCGCAATATGAACACACTATTCTGGTTACCGAAACAGGCTACGAAGTATTGACCGTATCGGACGGCTGCCCACCCCCTACGCCCTTGTAGAGACGGTCAATGATCATGCTGGATACCGCGATTACTCAGGAAAAATCCTGCGACATTCCCGCCCTGCGTGATGCTTTGCGCCGCGACAGACTGGCACTTCAGGAAAGATTCCTGCTACAGGGGAAAGCCTCCTGGCTGCTGGCTGCACACAGCAAACTAATTGATCAATATCTGCGCAATATTTGGGCTGCACTATCGCTGCCTGAAACGTGCGCCCTCATCGCGGTTGGCGGTTACGGCAGAGGTGAGCTCTATCCCAGATCGGACATCGACCTGCTGATTTTGCTAGACAACGATTCCGAAAAACTCATGGCCGGGCACCCGCCGGATGAAACCTTACAGCACACTCTGCACGAATTAATTGCCGTGCTGTGGGACATTGGGCTCGAAGTCGGCCACAGCATCCGCACGGTAGCCGAATGTATCGCCGAATCAGCCGATATCACGGTACAAACCAACTTACTGGAGGCGCGCCTGCTTTGTGGTAGCACCGATCTTTTTGGAACACTGCGCTTAAATGTATCCCAATATCTTGATTCAAAAGAATTTTTTAAAGCAAAGCTACAGGAACAACAACAACGCCACACCCGTCTGGATGATGCGGACTCCAATCTTGAGCCGAATCTGAAAGAGAGCCCAGGCGGCTTGCGCGACCTGCAAACCATAGGTTGGATCAGCCGTGCAGCCGGCCTGGGTACACGCTGGAGCGAGCTGGCCAAAGCAGGATTAATCACACGTGCAGAAGCGCTGCAAATCACGCGACACGATGCCTTGCTGCAAACGCTACGTACACGCTTGCATTATCTGGCAAAACGGCGCGAAGACCGCTTGCTGTTTGACTTTCAGACACAACTGGCCGAGCAGATGGGCATAGAAGCGTCGCAGAACCGCCGCGCCAGTGAACACCTGATGCAACGTTACTACCGTACCCGTCAGGCGGTTAAGCAATTCAACACCATCCTGCTGCAAAATCTGTACGATTATCTGTTCCGCGAGACACAGCCCCAGCACGCGCTGAATGAACGCTTCCGCCTGATCGGCACGCGTCTGGAAATTCGCGATGAACACCTTTTCGAGCATACACCAGAAGCGATCTTTGAGTTGTTTCTGATCATGCAGCAGAAGAGTGAAATCACCGATCTCACAGCAAAAACTTTGCGGGCCTTGTGGCGCGCGCAGTTATATATCAACGCCGCATTCAGGCGCGACCCGTTCAACCGGGCGCGCTTCATGGAGATCATGCGCCAGCCGGCCGGCATCGTCCACGCATTGCGCCGCATGAACCAGTATGGCATTTTAGGTCGCTATATTCCCGCATTCGGCCGTATCGTCGGTCAAATGCAGCACGATTTATTCCACGTCTACACAGTCGATCAACACATCCTGATGGTGGTGCGCAATCTTCGCCGCTTCACGCTGCCTGAACATGCGCATGAAGTGCTACTGTGCCACAAGTTGATCAATGAGTTTGCCCGCCCTGAAGTGCTGTATATCGCCGGGCTGTTCCACGATATCGCCAAGGGACGCGGCGGGGATCACGCGCAACTGGGCAAGAAGGACGCGCGCCTGTTTTGCACACAACACCTGTTAAGCCGGGATGACAGCGATCTGGTAGTCTGGCTGGTCGAACAGCACCTCATTCTGTCTGCCACGGCGCAAAAGTCAGATCTGTCTGACCCTGAAGTCATCGCCGAATTCGCCGCCAAAATTAAAAATGACCGTTATCTAGTCGCGCTGTATTTACTCACCGTAGCCGATGTTAAAGGCACCAGCCCCAAAGTTTGGAACGCCTGGAAGGCCAAACTGATGGAGGATTTGTTCCAGCTATCGCGCCGTTACATGAAAGAAGGTGCAATCACCAACCACCTGGCCGAAGTGCGCGATCAGGCAGCCGCCACGCTCAATTTATACGCCATCAATCCGGAATCCTATCGCCTGCTTTGGGCGCAGCTGGACGACAGTTATTTTATGGATCACGAAGCGCAGGAAATCGCCTGGCACACCCGCTTGCTTGCCTTCCGTACCAACACTGCAACCCCGGTGGTCAAGACGCGTTTAAGCCGGGCGGGTACCGGATTACAGGTGATGGTGTATTGCCCGGATCAACGCTGGTTATTCGCGCGTATCTGCGACTTTTTCTCGCGCCTACACTACACCATCGTCGAGGCCAAGATACACACCACGCAGCATGGTTACGCGTTGAACAGTTTCCAGATTATGGAAATCACCCGCAGCGACATGGCATACCGCGACCTGATGCACTATATCGAGTTTGAAATGACCCAAAAAATCATGTTGACTCGCCCGGTCGAGCCGGTCACCTCAGGTCGTGTTAACCGTCAGCTCAAACACTTCCCGATCAACACTAAGGTTAATGTCCAGCAGGACAGACATGGCATGTATGTGCTATCGCTGATTGCCGGCGATCGTCCGGGATTGCTGGCACGCGTCGCGCAAATTCTGGATAAACACGACATACGTTTGCACAGGGCAAAAATTAACACACTGGGCAGTCGAGCTGAAGATGTATTCTGGATCAGCGGTAACGTGCTAACTAACCCGACTGAAGCCAGTGCCTTCCTGAACGATCTGCTGGAAAAAATCTAGCCATAAAAAACCAGGCCTAAGAAACGGGCCTGGCTTTTCGAAAGAACTTCTATTTTACTATTTAGCTGGCTTGTCCATCATCAACTCACCCGATAGTTTCAACGTACCCATCTCGACAACTGGTTGAACTACTTGTGGTTTAGCGGCAACAGGTTGAGCAAGTTTAACCGGCGCAACGGGCGGCTTATGGCCATTAAATGTCAGCCAAGAATAGCCTAACAAAGCCACGGTCGCCACCAAACCCAGTGTTTTCACGAACTTGACGGTTTGATGCCTACGCCTTAATTGCCGTCGGGTCAGATAGGGTGCCAACCCTTCATTCGCCTGCTCGATTTGCTGACGCAAGCGGATATTTTCCTGCGCATCAAATTCCGCGAGTTGACGATTAAGTTGTGCAGCCTGTTTATCCAGCAGCAATTTTTCCTGCGCCTGAACGATCGCCATTTGTTCAGCTTGGGTCTGTTCTTGCGCCGCCACAGTTGCCGCTTCTTCCTCCTGCCGACGCTGCTCTGTTTCAATCAGTAATTGTTGCTGCACGGCCAAATGCAGCGCTTGCTGCGCTAACAATTCCTGTTGTTCAAGTTTCAATTGAACTGACACCTGTTCGGCCTGCTCAGCGACAGCGGCAAGCTCAACCACTGCGCCGAGCGCGTCCTGCTCAGCAGCGAGCTTCACCTGCTCTGCATCGACTGTTTTTTGCAACTGAACCAAGCGCTGTTCGGTCAATTCTGTCAGATCAGCCGCCATTTCCTCAATCTGCTGACGGATATGCCAAACCTGTTCATCAGCCTCATCTCTGACCCGCTCTTCCGCAACGATCTTTTCCTGCTCGGCCTCACGAACCCGTTGTTCCGCTGCAATACGTGCCTCAACTTCAGCTACAGCCTCTTCTTCCAGCGCAACTCGTTGCGCTATTTCCTCCATCAATTGCCGCTCAGAATCCAAACGTTGCTGCGTTTGCTCTACCAATTGCAATTCTAATTGTTCCCGCTCAACAGCCGCCTGAGTCATCGCCGTAGCTAATTGCTCGCGTTGCTGCAATGCAGCCACAACCAATTCTTCCACACGAATTTGTTCCTGCTCGGCTTCAATTACTCGGTACAGCGCAGCTTCTTGTTCCCGTACCAAAATTACTGCTTGTTGCTCGATTGCGATCTTTTCCTGTTCAACTTCTGCCGCACGCTGTTCAGCTTCGATGCGCTCACGCGTCATCGAAGCCGATTTATCGGCAAATATCTGTTTATACGATAATTTTTCTTGCAAATCTAGATCCAGCTGATACTGAACATTCGCCTGTTCAGCCAGTTCCTTTTCCATCTGTTCGCATTCCGCAGCAGCCTGTCTGGCGGCATCAACAACACGTTCACGCTCTTGCAGTGCGGCCAGAGCCAATTCATCATGATGGATTTTAGCCTGTTCGGCTTCTATGATCCGACGCTCCTCCGCTTCACGTTCCTGCGCCAGCAACTGCATTTGCTGCTCGGCCGCAATCTTAGCTTGTTCAGCATCCGTCGCCAGCCGTTCTGCCGCAATGCGAAGCTGGGCAGCAGCACAACCTTCTGCCTCACTATCCGCACGCTGCTGCAATTGTGCCAGCAATTGTTGTTCCGCTGCCAATCGCTGCTGTTCTTGCTCTGCCAGTTGCAACTCAAGTTGCTCGCGTGCAATCGCAGCCAATTTCAATTCACCTGCTGTTTCCTCGCGTTGCTGCAAGGCCGCCAGTGCCGCCTCTTCACTGCGCAGGCAAGCCTGTTCATCATCTACTGCCCGACGCAAAACTTCTTCACGTTCACGTGCCACAGTTAATATCTGTTGTTCAGCCACCACCCTAGCCTGCTCTACCTCACACACTTGCTGATCGATCGCAATACGCGCCTCAACGGCTGCAATTGCCTCCATCTCCAGCGCCGTGCGTTGCTCCAACTGCTCCTGTAACTGACGTTCCTGCACCTGTCGCCGCTGCTCCTGCTCAGCCAGATACAAGGCCAACTGTTCGCGTTCCATGGCGGCGAGATTCGCTTCATCCGCCTCATTTTCGCGTAACTGGAGCGCAGCCACAGCCTGCTCTTCGCTGCGTATCTTATCAAGCTCTGCTTGTGTGACACGTTTTAACGCATACTCATGCTCACGCGCCATATTCAAAGCCTGCTGTTCAGCGATAATTTTTTCCTGTTCAGCCTCACAGGCCTGCAGTTCGGCAACGATACGTGCTTCTAGCGCCTGCACAGCTTCCGTTTCCATTGTTTCACGGATAGCCAGCTGTTCTTGCAACTGCTGCTCGTCCTCCAGCCTTTGCTGCTCGATTGCGACCAACTGCAATTCCGACCGTTCACGCGTTAGTGCAGCCTGACTCGCCGCCTGAGCAATTTGCTCGCGCAGCGCAGCAGCAGCTAACGCGTCTTCCTCACTGCGTATTTTTTCCAGCTCAGCCTCGGCCGCTTGTCTTTGTGCTATCTGAGCGACCCCTGCCAATTCAGTCGCTTGCTGCGCCAATGTAATTTTTTTCTGTTCAGCCTCGCAGGCCAACTGCTCAGCGGCGATACGTGTCTGAACGCTAGCCTCAGCTTCGGCCTCATGCGCTCTACGTCTTTCAAGTTCCGCCTGTAATTGACGTTCAGTTTCCAGACGCTGCAAGGATTGCTCTGCCAACTGAATCTCGGACTGCTCGCGCTCTAGCGCTGCCTGACTCGCCGCCTGTGCAATTTGCTCGCGCTGCGCCAATGCCGACAAAGCCTCAGCCTCACGGCTCACTCTCTCCTGCTCGGCCTCTGCTACCCGTTGCTGCATTTCTTCATTTTCGCGTGCCAGACATAAACCATGCTGCTCAACGCTAATTTTTGCGAGCTCGGCTTCTGATGCATGTATTTCAGCGGCAATACGTGCGTCTATGGCGGCAGCCGCTTCAATTTCCAGTAAGGTCCTTTGTTGCAACTTCTCCTGCAATACCAACTCGGCATCCAGCCGCGCCTGCTCCTGGGCGACCAACTGAGATTCCATCTGTTCACGTTCGAGCGCAGCTAATCTCGCCTCCTCGGCGAGTTGAGCACGTTGCTTGACAGCGGATAGAGCCACTTCCTCGCTGCGCACCTTTTCCTGCTCGACTTCCACAGCACAGCGTAAGAAATCTTCCTGAGCCAGAATAAGACGTATCGTTTCCTGTTCTGCAAAAATCCGAGCCTGCACCGCTACATCAGCGTCAGCTGCCAAGGCGGTATGCTGCTCAATCTGAGCCTGTAATTCACGCTCACGAAGCAAATATTGCTGCTCCTGAGCTGACAACTGCAATGCTATCTGTTCTCGCTCTTCGGATACCTGACGTGCTTCCTGTGCAAATTGAGCACGCTGATGCATCGCAGCTAATGCTAATTCATCCCTGCGTATCTTTTCCTGTTCGCCTTCGATGGCCAGGCGCAACGTTTCTTCATGTTCCTGCGCTAAATTCAGTGCATGCCGTTCTACTGCGACATGCACCTGCAACTCAGCGTTCGCAACTTCCTCGATCGCCAAGCGTTTTTCAATATTCAGCAGTAATTCTTGCTCTTGTTCCAGATGCAACCGTTCCTGTTCGGCCAGTTGCAATGCCAACTGTTCGCGGGCTTCGGCAGCTTGTCGGGCTTCATTCGCAACCTGCTTACGTTGACTGACGGCCAGCAGAGCCGCTTCGTTGCAGTGAATTTGCGCCTGTTCCTCTTCGAGTGCCGCAAACTGAGCCGCTTCAAAATCCTGCGCCAGCTTCAACAACGCCTGTTCAGCGGCGATTCGTTCCTGCTCGGCCGAACACGCGCGCTCTTCAGCAGAAAGACGCTCATGAACAGCGGCATCCGCCTCCGCTTCAAGCACTCCTCTGAGTTCTAACTGCGCATGCAACTCGCGTTCATTTTCCAGATGCTGCTGCTCCTGCTCAGCCATTTGCAAAGCGAGTGATTCACGCTCTTCGGCTGCCTGACGGGCTTTCTTGGCCACACTCTCACGCCGCTGCAAGGCCGCGATGGCGGCCTCATTACTGTTAACTTGAGCCAGCTCAGCTTCTATTGCCTGACGCAGCGCTTCTTCGTGTGCTATCGTCAAGCGCAACACTTCCTGCTCGGCTGCAATTCTATGCTGCTCGGCTTCAACTGCGGCTTCTTCAGCAGCGATGCGCGCAGCCAATGTGGCTTCGGCTTCAGCGGCCAACGCAGCATGCTGTTCCATTTGCAACTGTAACTCCTGCTCCGCATCCAGGCGGCGCTCTTCCTGCTCAGCCAACTGCAAAGCCATCCGTTGCGCCCCCTCCTCCGCTGCTAATGTGGCTGCCATAGCCGAATCAGCGAGTTTCTTTGCCGCCACGGTGGCCATCGCCTCGCTGCGTATGCGTTCCTGCTCACATTCAGCCGCATGCTGTTCTTCGGCAACACGACGCTTCTCCATGTTCTCTGCGCGCTTCATGACCTGCTCGTGCGCAAGCCGTGCCTCATTGATCTGCTCATGCAATGCCGCGGTCGCGAGGGCTTCGGCCTGAAGATACTCTTCCGTTTGTCTTAACGTCTCAGTTTCCGCCTCGGCACGGCTCTTTGCCAACTCAAGAATCTCGGCGTCAGTTTTTTCTTTTTCCTGCGCGTCTCTTATAGCCTGCTCATTGAAAGACAGAATCGACTCAGCGGTTTTTTGTGCGCGCAACTCCATTTCAAGCCGCTGATTATCTGCCTCTATCGCCTGCAATTGCGTCTGCATACACGCTTCAATTTCCGCAATGGCCTGCGATTCTGTTTCAAATTTCAGCCGGGCCACACGTGCGGCCTCAGTTTCCAGATCAGCACGCTTTTGCGCTTCTTCTGCAGCATTCTGCACAGCATCGGCTTTTTCTCTGGCCGCATCGATCAGCGCTTTTTCCGCCATCAAATTTTGCTGAAGTACGGATTTCTCACGTGTCAATGCTTCAGCACGCAATTGTGCGGATTGCAGCGAAGCATTTTGTAGTTGAATTTTTTCCAGAAAACGCTGTTCAGCCAATTTTTCGGCGTGTTCCAGTTGTTGTTCAATATTGAACAACTTACCTTCCAGACTGATATTTTCCAATGCAACGCGTTGTGCCAACTGGGTCGCGGCAATCCGTGCATTGGTTGCCCCCAACGCTTCGGCTTCTACCTGCAATTGCAGTTCCAACTCTTGAGCCGCCCGCATTTCGGCTTCAGCCCTTTGCTGCGCGATGAGCAGCTGATCTTTTTCACACGCCAACTTTTGCGCCGCCGCCTGAGCGGCCATATTTTCGCTGACAAGACGCTCATTGGCATCCAGGGATGCCTGCAACAACAACTCACGCGCCAGTTCATGCTGTTCAATCGCACGCCGATCTGCTTCAGTCTGACTGCGCAGCAAATTATTCTCTTCCTGCTCGGCACGTACTTTACGCTCCGCCTCAACCCGCGCAATTGCCTCCGCCTCAGCACGCAGTTTAGCCGCATCAAACGCTTCACGCTCTTTCTCTATTCGAGTTTCAGCCTCAAGTTTTGCCTGTTCTTCAGCAACTTTTCGCTGATTGGCCAGTACCACGGCCGATTGCTCTGCAACCACCCGCTCCAAAGCCACCTGTTTTGCATCGCGCTCCGCTTTTAACCGCGCTTCAATTTCCGTTACCGCCAACGATTCAGCTTCTACGCGTGCCAGGGCAACGGAGACGCAGGCTTGTTCGGCATCCAGCTTACTGGTAAGCAGGGCGACCCCCTCCTGCTCTTTGCGCACTTTTTCCTGCACAACACGCGTCATGGCGTGATCGGTGACAATCTTTTCCTGCAACAACTTAGCCGCTTGCTGCTCCAGCTTGGTGCGTTTTTCAGCAGCCTGAGCCGCGATGCGTTCGACTTCCACCCGCTTGGATATTTGCGCCAACTCAAGCGTCTCGTTACGCGCTTTGACCTTGGCTAAACGCAGCTCTTCCGCTTCGCTTATAACTCGTGATTGCGCAGCTTCACGCAGTTGCGTTTCAATTTGCAACTTCTCTTCCGCGAGCTTATGTTGCAGTTGCTCAGCGGCCACACGCTCAGCGACGATCTGCTCGGTTTGCGACTGCAATTCTTCTTTGGCGATCCTGATCACATCAATTTCCGATGCGACTCTCTGCTGCGTGGCCAGTTCCAACTGATGTTTTTGCTCGATCAGTTCGAGTAATTCACGCTCGGACCTGGATTTATTTTCAGCCTCAAGACGGGCGTTTTGCTCAGCCAACAAACGCTGGTTCAAATCTTCCTGCGCCTGACGTTCAACTTGTAACCTGACCTGATTTTCTTCGTGCAACTGAATTTCGATCAACAGTTTTTCACGCAATTCCAGCGCCAGCTGTTTTTCCACGGCCAGTTTTGCCTGCACCAGCCCGGACAGCCTAACCTCATCCTGCGTCTTGGCTTCCAGCTGAGTAATCAACTCCATTTCGGTTAGTTCGCGCGCTTCTGCAATGGCACGCGCATGCGCATCGGCTCGCGCACGCGCGTCCTTTATGGCCTGAGATTCCGCGTTAATTTCTTCGCTATCGTTATCGTCTAAACGATTATTTGAATGGGATGACATCGTGTTGCCCTATAGTGCATATTGATACGCGCGTACGCCTACCCTGAAATTATCACAACAATAGCAAGATAGCGGTTCTGCTGACAAGTAAAGTTGGCAATATCCTCAAGAATCCGGTCAATTTTAATCCGAAAAGATTATTTGGGGAACTAGAATCCCACGCCTCCATCTAGTTCGATGTATTTAAACCAATAGAAGAAATCGCAATAAAAAGCTACGCGCCAACTCATCAGTTAATAATCGCTAATGGATAATTTTGGTTCGACTGACAATAGGTATTGATCGTGCGAGGATACCTGAAAACAGGTACTAAAAATACCTGGATTTTGGCATTTCAGATCTGCATTTATTTCACTAGTATTGGTACCCATTATGGCCGGGCGGCGATCAAAGGGTTTGGGTTGACGCCAAACGTCCCGTCTAGTTGGGATCATAATGATGGCTTATGCCGAGTGTCTTCACGCTTCAAAAAATAATATTTATATGAATAATCTTACGAATTAGTTCGCAGCAAAAACAGAAATCGATGGGCCTTTGATTTTATTTCCATACCCCGTCGGTTTTACCGTATAAGGAAATGGAGACCACCATGTTAACTTCCCTATCAGATCAACAAATTCAACCCGTTGATCGTGTCGCCAAGAGCTCGCAGTACAACACACAGTATCTCAACACGCCTTCCTCCCCCAAGACTCAAGAGTTACGAGCCAGGCAACAGTCGCCCGTAACCGATCTCTTCGGGGTGTCACCCAACAGAATATACGAAAAAAACGACAAGTAATGTTGACTGAACAATACGCAGATTTAGGCAAAGTTCATACTACACAGATGAGGGTCTCCGTATAGCTTCAGCAATAATTTATTCGCATAGCGGAGCAGTTAAAATCAAAGCCTGTTAAAACCCTAGTATGCGAGCACATCAAACGAATTATTAAGCTGTACTATAGCAGCAAGTCCACCACACGTATTACTCAGCACCCATGCGTATTCTTATTGTGATTCCCATTATTCATACCCAACAAGATATGGGTGCATTGCTTGAGTTGACCCGGCAGACCTACGTTGCCCGTTACGGCCAGGAGAAGTGGGCCGAACATATCAAAGCTATAGATCAGGTTTGGAGTGGTATTCGCCAAATGATAGAAGCACTTACCTTGCCTTTTGCTAGTTTACGCATTTATCAAGATGGTTTGCCGCTATGTGGAAATGAAGCGGATATCGTTAGGGATGTCGCTGACCGTGGCAGTCCGAACCATCAGATTCTTTTAGAACTTATGGCGCAAGGTGCGCAATTAATGGGGACTGAAGACCCTAACCTACTGCTTCAGGAGTATCATCTGCACAAGAATACGCTGGCTGATGCAAATAAAACAGATGAATGCCAAAGCAAAATTCTACTCTCGGCTCGCGATCAGTTCATTGCCGAACGAATCAATAGCACACTCATGACCGGTGAAGTGGGTCTGCTTTTTTTGGGCATGGCTCATCAGGTTGAACCGCTGTTGAATACGGACATCCTCGTGCGCGACCTCCTTCCATCTCTACGGAAAAAACAAGCGAAAATCAAATGGCTATTGTAATCGACGCAACTAAACGAGAATCAATCCATGACTTAATTCCCTCGCTTTCAACTCAAGTCAAAGTGCTGATTGTGGATGATATGGAGGATGTACGTTGGGCGCTATCTAACGTGCTTCGGATGGAAGGCTTTGTGCCGCTGCTGGCATCTAACGGCGCTGAGGCGTTAGCTTGCTTCAAACAGGAGAGTCCTGATGTGGTTCTGCTGGATGTTGGCTTGCCGGATATTGGCGGCATAGAGGTACTGATCCAGATTAAGGCACACGATAAATCCATTCCTGTCGTGATGGTAACGGCACACGGCAAAA
>CAISHO010000128.1 GCA_903885165.1 uncultured Nitrosomonadales bacterium
CGCGATCAGTCCTACCTTGAAGTACACGTCATTCGGCAGATCGCGCAGTGTCACGGCAAGAACTGCGCCGAATACGCCCAGCGGCACGACCAGCAGTACGGCGAAGGGAATCGACCAGCTTTCAAACAGCGCTGCCAGGCACAGAAATACCACGATCAGCGAAACGCCGAACAACATCGGGGCCTGCGCGCCGGATTGACGCTCCTCGAACGAGGTGCCCGACCACTCGAAACCGAATCCGGGGGGCAATTGTTTGGCGACTTCTTCCATCGCGGCCACCGCTTCCCCTGAGCTTCGGCCCGGTGCCGGACCGCCTGAGATTTTCATCGCGGCTTGTCCGTTGTAGCGATCCAATTTGGGCGAACCCGCTACCCATACCGGTGTCGCCAATTCTGACAAAGGCACCATGCCGCCCTTATTGTTGCGCACGGTCAGCTTCATGATGTCAGCCGGGGTGCGGCGCAGATCGGCCTCCGCCTGCATCTGTACGCGCAAAATCCGTCCTTGTCGGACGAAGTCGTTGATGTACGCCACACCCAATACGGATTGCAAGGTGTCATTCAAATCGGCAATCGATACGCCTAGCGCCTGCGCTTTTAACCTGTCCACGTCGAGCAGCAACTGCGGACCTGCTTCCTGACCTTCTGGACGCACCCCGGCCAGTGCCGGATTTTTCGAGGCCAACCCTAACGCGATATTGCGCGCCTCGAGCAATTTATCCCGCCCCATGCCGCCTCTGTCCTGCAAGCGGAAGTCGAAACCGCCTACGGCTGCAAGTTCAGGGATAGACGGTGGATTGATCGCGAAGATCATCGCCTGCTTGATGCGGAAGAACAGCATATTGGCTTTCTTCACCATCGTAGGCGCAGCGCTGTTGGCCTCGGGTCTGTCGTCCCAGCTCTTTAAGCGCACGAATACCAGCGCGGCATTTTGCCCGCGACCGAAGAACGAGAAGCCCGCCACGCCGATGACGTGTTCGACTTCAGGTAGCTTCATGTAATACTGTTCTACTTGTCCCAGTACTTCCAGGGTGCGCGCCTGTGTCGCCCCGGATGGCAGTTGCACCATGTTGATGAAATAGCCCTGGTCTTCTTCCGGCAAGAAACTGCCCGGCAACTTGGCAAACAGCCAGCCCATCGCAATTAAAACTACTGCATAAACAAGCAGATAGCGCGATGTCTTTTTAATGTTTTTGCCCACATTCGCCGTGTAGCGCTGGGTGGTTCGGGCAAAGAAGCGATTGAACCAGCCAAAGAATCCACGGCTAGGCATGACTTCGCGACCGGGCTCGTGTTTGAGCAAGGTAGCGCACAGCGCGGGCGTTAAAGTCAGCGCCATCAAGGCCGAGAACATCATGGTCAGCACCAGCGTGACCGAGAACTGGCGATAGATCGCGCCGGTCGAACCGGGGAAAAACGCCATCGGGATAAATACCGCCATCAGTACCAGCGTGATCGCGATGATCGCGCCGACGATTTGATCCATCGCCTTGCGGGTCGCATCGCGCGCCGACAAGCCTTCGGTGGTCATGATCCGCTCGACGTTTTCCACCACCACGATCGCATCATCCACCACGATACCGATCGCCAGCACCATGGCAAACAGGGTCAGCACATTGATCGAATAGCCCATCAGATACAGGCCAACCAGTGCGCCGACTAAGGCGACCGGAATCACGATGGTGGGGATCAAGGTCGCGCGCCAGTTTTCCAGGAACAGATACATCACCAGCACCACCAGCACCAGCGCCTCGGCCAGACTTTTCAGCACTTCGCTGATGGAGACATCGATGAACTTGGAGGTGTCGTAAGGCACGACCCAGTCTATCGATTTAGGGAAGTATTTGGCCAATTCGGCCATCTTGTTGTTGACGCCCTTCACCGTATCCAGCGCATTAGCGCCGGGGGAGAGGCGTATTGCCACCGCCGCCGTCGGATTACCGTCGATGCGCGCCGTGCGAGAATAATCCTGTGCTGCCAGTTCGACACGTGCTACATCCTTCACGCGCAGGGATGAACCATCCGGATTGGTGCGCACGATGATGTTGCCGAATTCCTCCGGTGTAGATAAACGACTGCGTGTGACGATGACCGCATTGAGTTCCTGCCCCGGTGCGGAGGGCAGTTGGCCTAATTCGCCGGTGGCCAGTTGCGAATTTTGTGCGCGCACCGCGTTCGAGACATCGGCGGGCGACAGATTGTAGTGTTGCAAGCGGTCGGGTTTTAACCATAAACGCATCGAGTATTCGGTGCCGAAAAGCAGTACTTCACCGACGCCGGGCACGCGGCGCAGACTGTCGATCACATTGGCCGTCGCATAACTGCCCAGCGCGACATCGTCCAGACTCTTGTCGGGCGAGAACAGCGCGACGAACATCACATAGTTACGCGCCGTCTTGGTGACCACGATGCCTAAGCGACGCACGTCTTCCGGCAATCGGGCTTCGGCACGCTTGATCCGGTTCTGCGCATCAACCGAGGCAAAATCTAGATTTGACCCGGCCTCGAAGGTCAGCGTGATGCTGCCGGTGCCCAGTTCCGAGGCGGACTCCATATACAGTAGATGCTCGATGCCGTTCATTTCCTGTTCGAGCAGCGCGATCGAAGTTTCCTCGATCACCTGAGCGGACGCGCCGGGATAGTTGACGGTAATTGTCAGTGCCGGAGGTGCTACAGAAGGGTATTGGGAAACGGGCAGATTCTTCAGTGCCAATACGCCGCCCAGCAGGATGATCAGGGCAATAACCCAGGCAAAGATAGGCCTATCAATAAAAAATTTAGCGAACATGGCGGGCCTATTTCTTTTCGGCTGGTTTAGCGTCAGCCGGTTTTGCTGCGGTCAGAATCGAGGGCGCAGCAACATTCCAAGGTACTGCCTTGACGGGAGTGCCGGGGCGAGCCTTTTGCAGCCCATTGATGATCACTTGCTCACCGCCTTTGAGTCCGTCGGCGATGATGAAGTCTACCCCTGACATGCTGCTGGTCTTGACCGGAAGCGGTGTAGCCTTGCCTTCGATCACCGCCATCACGAACTGACCCTGAGGGCCGGACTGCACCGCGCGTTGAGGTACGCGTATGACATTTTCGGCCAGCGCTTCAGGAAAACGAACGCGTGCGAACATGCCCGGTAGCAGTTCGTGCTGCGGGTTGGCAAACTCGGCGCGCAATGACACTGAGCCTGTGGAAGGATCAACCGCCATATCGGTAAAGAAAATCTTGCCGGTTTGCGGATAGATGCGGCCATCTTCGAGCAGCAGCTCCACCTTGGCAGAGTCGGCATGTTTAAGTTTGCCAGTCCTGACGGCTTGTCTCAGACGCAGCAGATCGGCACCCGGCTGGGTAAAATTGACATACACAGAATCTAGCTGTTCGATGGTGGCCAGTTGAGTCGCTTCGCCTTTACCGACCAGGGCACCTTCCGTTACCAGTGCTCTTCCTATGCGGCCTGAGATGGCAGCCGGTACGCTTGAGTTTTCCAGGTCTTCGTCGGCACGCGCAAGCGCCGCTTCAGTTTGCTTGACGCGAGCGACGGCGACATCGTATTCCTGTTGGCTCACTGCTTTGACTGACAGCAACGGTTTGTAGCGCTCCACGGTTTGCCTTGCGATGATCATATCAGCACGCGCTGCACTTGCTGTCGCCTTGTAGGTTCTGGCATTGATCTGGAACAGAGAAGTGCCCATCTTCACATCCGAGCCTTCTTCAAACAGCCTTTTATCGACGATGCCCTCGACGCGCGCCCTCACTTGGGCGGTGCGCCAGGCCTGCACGCGTCCCGGTAAATCCTGAGTGAGCGTCGCGTCTCCTCGATCGACGGTAATCACATCGACTTCGGCAGGTGGCATACCCGGTCCGGCAGCGCCGGCAGGTTTGTTGTTTTCTCCACTGCAAGCGCTGAGCAGGGAAATCAGTAAGAGGGCAGGGAGGTAGGGTTTGGCAAACATAGTGATTTCCATGGTAAGAAAACGGTAAATTGTCGCGATGACGCGCCGGCTGATTCAGTAAAGATGGATCAGGTCGTGCAACATATCAAACACTTGTTTGAAAGTAAAGAAATGTGCCGCCTGCTTGTAAGGTTATCGGCTAGGTTAGTCTGAACGTGCTACGCTAAGCATCGTCCAGATTATGTGTTCAATCACTCTCAAATGCGATTATCAGTCATTGCTTTTCTGATGCTTTTCAGACTCACTCTCTCCGCTGAAATGGCTCCTATGCCTAAGGCGGAACAATGATGACCGGCGACTTAGTGCGTTTAAGCCGGCTACTGATTGAGGGTGGGTTGCTGATCGACATGAGCGTATTCCTCTTTTTTGGGTATGAAGATTTACCCGCTCTGCATCCTAACCTTAAGGTGAAGCGATGAAATTGAAGCTAAATAGCAGGCCTGATCTGCTGGCGCGTGCGTTGTTGCTGGGGGATCGGCTGGACTTGAAATCTTTCAAGATCGCAGATAGCCTGGCCACCACCCCTCTGACGCTGGAAGTAGACAGCGAGGGTGGTATCGCCGTCCTTTTTCGCTACGGAGTGGTAGTGCTTTTCGGCGTTCCGCTTCAGGACGAAAGTGATTTTATAAATAAAATCAGTATATTGCTAACAAATCCGTATCCCTCACCTGAAGTCGAAGTAATTGAGATCCACTGCGGCAGGAGCAACATCGGTGTGCAAAGCGGGGCTGTCTCGCTGGACGAAATTTCCCTGGAAAAATTGCAGATCATCGCCGATGCCCTGAGCAAAAATCTGGTACTCAGTCTCTATGAAAAGAACGTCGCCAATGAATTCGACAAGATTGAACCGCTGGCGCAGGAACTGGCGACCTTAGGCCGGGTTAGCGGCGGCTCCAAAAAGCTCCTCTCCAAGATCGGCCGTATGCTGCTGATCCAGCACCGCATGGTGGGACGCGCCGAAATCGGCGATAAGCCCGAGACGCTGTGGGATTTTCCACATCTAGGTGGGCTGTACGCCAGTCTGGCCGACGAATTCGAATTAGAGGAACGTCAGTCGGCGCTGAATCGCAAACTCGGGCTAATTTCGGATACCGCACAAACTTTAGCTGATGTGTGGGATAACAAGCAGTTACACAAGCTTGAATGGTATGTTATCGGCCTCATTCTGTTTGAAATCATGCTTAGTTTACGTGACAGATTCGGCCTCTTTTCGGGTTGAAACCGGCGGATAACAGTATGCGTTTCGGTCAGGCAGTTTCGACGGGCGATGTGCTGAAATGCGACGGTGAGTGCCGCTTTACATTGACAACCCGCACCTTAAAAAACATCATGCACAACTTTATAATTTGAAATAAATCATGTTTACACTGCCTTCGATGTGGAATTTGATCATCTCTACGCTGGTGTTTTTTGTCGCGGCCTGGTATTTCAACCGGATTATGGACGAACAACAACTGCCGGGCGGCATGACGCGCGGCGTACTTGTGTTTGTACTTGCCTCCATGCTGTCGTGGAGCGCGGGTGAACTGGTTGATTGGATACAGGGTAAACCGCCACAGGGCGATGTATCGCAGTTATTGAAGGCACTGAATCCGCCGCAACCTTGAACAAGAATTGCAATAAAGGAACAAGATGGAATCTTCCGCATCACTTGAAATTGCCAAACACACACTGCTGTTATTCGGCATAGTCTTAGGGATAGGCACTTTTTCCAGCCTGCTGGCGCGCCTGGTACGCATGCCGGACGTGGCGGTGTTTTTGCTGGTGGGCATGCTGATCGGGCCCGGCGCGTTCGGACTGGTGGATATCAAGGCGGATTCGACCATCAACCAGTTAATCCTGATCTTCGGCTCCAGTTACATCCTGTTTGACGGCGGCGCATCTATCAAATTAAAAGTGTTGAAAGAGGTGTGGATCACCATCGCGGTGATCGCCACGGTCGGCGTATTGATTACCGCTGCGATTACCGGGGTGGCTGCTTATTACTTTCTGGGTGTTCCCGCGATTGTCGCATTACTGCTGGGCGCTACCTTGGCTTCCACCGATCCTGCGACCCTCGTTCCGGTGTTCAAACAGGTAAAAATCAAGGAGCGCGTGGCCCAGACGGTGATGACGGAATCAGCTTTCAACGATGCGATGGGCGCGATCATCACCTTTACCGTGTTAGGCGTGGCGATGGGCGGCGGGGAATTTTCTGCAAGTGACGCGCTGATCAATTTACTCAAGCAGTCAATATTCGGTATCGCCATCGGTGGCGTGCTAGGTTATCTCGCCGCTGTACTGATTTCCCATGAACGATTCGGATTTTTGACCGAATTTGCACCCGTGGTCACCTTGATGGCGGTGATCGGCGCTTACATGGGGGCGGACGGATTACAGGCCAGCGGATTCATGGCGGTATTCGTGTTCGGCATTATGCTGGGCAACGTAGAGTCCTTAGGCTTTAAACGCTCAACTACCGAGAGTCATCAGTTGGAGGATTTTGTGATGACGACCGCGCTGATTATGCGCATGTTCATCTTTATTTTGCTCGGTACTCAGGTTGATTTCGCGCTGATGAATCAATATCTGTATGCGGGTGTCGCGGTGGTGGTCGTGTTTATGCTGGTGGCGCGTCCGGTCACGGTGTTTTTGTGCGCGCTGCCTGATCGACGCGCGAAATGGAGTCTTAAGGAAATGCTGTTCATGTGCTGGACGCGTGAAACCGGGGTGATCCCCGGCGCGTTGGCTGGTATGCTGGTTGGGATGAAGGCGCCTGGCGCACAAATCATCGCATCGGTTACTTTTATAGCCATTTTGATGACAATACTGTTGCAGGCGACCACGACAAAGTGGCTCGCGCGCAAACTCGATCTACTGATTGAAGAATAGGATAAGTGCGATGGAAAGTCCCTACAAAGGTAAAACTGGATTGCGGCGTTTGTTGAATGCCTTTGGTTATTCGATGGCGGGATTTCGCGCGGCCTACCAGCACGAAGATGCTTTTCGCCAGGAGGCACGGCTAGCCTTGGTGCTCATCCCGCTGGCGCTGTGGCTGCCGGTCGGATTAACCGGAAAAGCACTGATGATAGGCAGTGTGTTGCTGGTGATTATCGTCGAATTGATTAATTCGGCGGTGGAGGCGACCGTCGATCGTATCTCGCTGGAAAGGCATGATCTGGCTAAACGCGCCAAAGATATCGGCAGTGCGGCGGTACTGGTGAGCCTCATCAATGCGGTCGTTATCTGGTCACTGGTTTTGATGAATAAATGACGGTTGCATACCCACTGCTAGTAATAAAAAATATCTGTATATTCCACCATAAGGTTGAAATCATGGACTCCGGCCTACGGTATTATTTAATTATCAGATGGTTACCAAATGAACGAAATAATTGATTCAATCTTGAAATACAACGCCGGTCGCGAGCCGGAACGGCTGAGCCTGAAATACCGCGCGATGCGACAGGATGCCTTTACCTTTATGCGCGGCACCTGTCATCTGTACTATCAGGACTGGCCGGCTTTAGATCCGAAACTGAACGATGCACCATTGGCCTGGATTAGCGGCGACTTGCATCTGGAGAACTTCGGCTGCTACAAGGGCGATAACCGGCTGATTTACTTCGACATGAATGATTTCGATGAGGCAGCACTCGCGCCCGCGACCTGGGAGTTGGGACGCTGGTTGACCAGTATCCTGGTGGCATCCGATTCTTTGCAATTACCCAAATCGGATGCGCTCCGTCTTTGCCAGATCGGACTGGATAGTTATGCGGCTGCCTTGACGACGGGTAAAGGACGATGGCTGGAACGGGATACGGCAAAAGGCATGATACGCGGTCTACTCAATCCGCTCACCTTACGCGACAGAAAAACATTCCTGAATAGCAGGACTTGTTTGAAAAAAGGACGACGCAGCATCAATGTGGATGGAAAACGCGCCCTGGCGCTTGAAAAAAACGAGAAAATCCGCGTGATGAGTTTTGTTGAAGAATATGCGTTGCAGCAGGTAAATCCGGATTTTTATCGTCCGCTGGATGCAGCGAAGCGCATAGCGGGCACCGGCAGTCTGGGGATAGAACGTTACGTTATTTTGATTGAAGGCAGGGGCACGCCGAACAGCCATTTTTTGCTGGATCTTAAACAAGCCATCCCCAGCGCATTGAGCCCCTACCTCGTACATCCACAACCCGAATGGCAAAGTGATGCGCATCGTGTCGCCTGCGTGCAACATTGGACACAGGCCATCGCGCCAGCGTTTTTATCCGCCGTCAGGTTTAATGATAAACCATTTATATTCAATGGATTGCAGCCAAGTCAGGACAGGCTGGCGCTGGAGGGATGGAATGGTAAATTAAAGCGCCTGGAACAGGTCATTCGCAGCATGGGTGAAATCGTGGCCTGGAGTCATTTACGCAGCGGCGGTCGATCAGGTTCTGCGATTGCCGATGAGTGGCTAATTTTTGGTGCGCGCGATGAATGGCAAGCGCCGTTGCTCGATTATGCGATGAATTACGCGAATAAAATTGAGCATGACTGGATAAATTATTGCACCGAATTTGATCGATCCGGTAAAACCTGGTGCAATGAATGTCATGGTTGATAACATGGTAGGTGCATAGGTAAACTGGCTAGGGTGATACCTGTTACATGACGGAACTTACAATTTACCGGGGGAAACTGATGATCGAATCGATAAAAAAACTGAGCGCATTGCTGGCACTGGGGCTGTTTTGCATATCGTGCACCAACCAACCGGTCGAGCCTACAAAAACCGTACTTCGGGACGGTGAATTACCCTTACCTGCCGATTACAAGACTTGGCCAAAATTTCTTGCCGATATTCAGCGCACGGACAACAAGCAGGTTCGGGATATCTATATCAATCCCACCGGGCACGCAGGTGTATCTGGAAAACCGTTCCCTTACGGCACTGTGATGGTCATGGAGAACTACAAGGCACACCTTAACGCAGAGGGCGCGGTTCAGCTCAAGGATGGATTGGCGGCGATCTTTGTGATGGGGAAAGGCGAAAAGTGGGGCGCTGATGTGAGCGAAAATCTGGCTACGGGAGAATGGATTTTTTCCGCTTACAAACCGGATGGAAGTAAGAGCGATGTGGATTTAAAGACTTGCCGTGCCTGTCATGCACCGCTCAAGACGAAAGATTTCGTACACCGGTTTGACGAATACTTTGCCCAGCGGACCCGCTGAGTTTCCATAACCCCGCCGGTCTTTAGGATGGCAGAAAAGCGTAGTTCCTGAGCAATGATTGATTCAGTCAGTGACGAGTCTTTTGCTTTTTTTTTAACCGGATCTCCTGCATGGAAAGGTGCGATGCCGCTGGTGCGGAAGCGCTTTTCTGCCAGGCGATACAGCAAAGTATTTGCCAGGTTGTCGCGACAGACTTTGTAGCCAGCTGAACGGATTTTGAAGCAGAGAATAGCCAGTAAGGCGGATTGAACACATCTACAAACTGGAAAAAAATGGAACGGATGAAGCTCTTGAGCTGAATCCGGCTTTTTATAACGAGAAACCACCTGAATTCCCAGCAGCCGGATAACGGGTTTTTCAGTGCCTTCGATCCGGTAAAGGGTTTCCGTTTCTAGCGCCAGCGCTTGCATTTGTAGCGCGAAATCAGGGTTGCCGGCGACCGTGAAAAGTTGAAATTGGTTCATGTACAGGCGAGTGCCGTCGGAACTGGCCCGAATCTGACTCATTGGATCCGGAATTTCACTGCAATGCATGCGCTCAATCTGCGCCATAGAGACGATGGGGGCGAGCGCAGATCAGCCAAAACGGGTGGTGTTATCCCAACATGCATAGACGCCACCCCCCAGGCTTAGCGGCGCTTCTTGCTGCCGGCTTTGCCTTCCCTGTGCTCCAAGCCTAGCGTATCGAGTGTTCTTTCACGCACCGCATGCAGCAATTCTTCGTTTTCATCCAGCGATTGACCATAAGACGGGATCATTACCTTCAATTTTTGCTGCCAGTCATCGCTCTTGACCCGCTCAGAAAAACAGCGTTCGATGACTTCAATCATCGCCTGTACCGAAGTTGACGCACCCGGAGAGGCGCCCAGTAAGGAGGCTAGCGTACCATCCCCGGAGGTTACAATCTCGGTGCCAAACTCCAGTCGCCCGCCTTTTTTGTCGCAGCCCTTGATGATCTGCACACGTTGACCGGCTGATGCCAATTCCCAGTCTTCCTCTTTCGCGTCTAAATAGAATTCGCGCAAACTATCCACGCGCTCCTTGTGAGATTTGAACGCCTCGGTGATGAGGTAGCGGGTTAAATCGAGGTTGTCTCGGGCAACCGATAGCATGGGTTTGAGGTTGTTCGACTTGAGCGAGGAAAATAGATCCAGCACTGAGCCTTCACGTAAGAATTTGGTGGTAATGCTGGCGAATGGGCCGAACAGCAGTGCCGGTTGTCCGTCGATAATTCGGGCGTCCAGATGCGGTACCGACATCGGTGGCGCACCCATCGGTGCCTTACCGTAAACCTTGCTGGTATGGCGTTTGACGACATCTGGATTCTTGCAGATCAGCCACTGTCCGCTCACCGGGAAACCGCCATAGCCCTGACTTTCAGGTATGCCGGATTTTTGTAACAGCGGCAGCGCACCGCCGCCAGCGCCTAAAAATACGAAGCCGGCGTCTATGGTCTTGCTGTGCTCGGTGTGGTTATCCTTGATGCGCACATGCCAGCGGCTATCCGGATATTGCTTCATGCTGGTTAAACTATGAGATAACTTGAGGTCAAAGGTGGAGTGTTTGGTGAGTGCTTTGACCAGTTTTCGCGTGAGCATGCCGAAATCGACGTCCGTGCCATGTTTGACCTGGGTGGCGGCGACCGCCTGCGATGATTTTCGATGTTGCATGACCAGAGGCATCCATTCTTTCAGTACGGCATGGTCTTCGCTGTACTCCATTTCTTCGAACAAATGATGTTCGCGCAGCGCTTCATAGCGTTTGCGCAGAAAGGTCACGTTGTCTTTTCCCCAGACAAAACTTTGATGAAAAATCGGATTGATGAATCTTTCTGGTGTCGGCAATACGCCGGTTTCGACCAAATGGGACCAAAATTGTAAAGAAACTTCATACGCCGCGTTGATAGCTAGCGCACGATCAATGCTGACGCTGCCGTCTGCTTGTTGGGTGGTGTAGTTGAGTTCGCAGTACCCGGCATGTCCGGTTCCTGCGTTATTGAGTGCATGTGAACTTTCGTGCGCCACCGAAGCCAAGCGCTCGACCATCATAATTTTCAACGAAGGATCCAGTATCGCCAACAATTTACCGAGCGTGGCGCTCATCACACCCGCGCCCACCAGCAATACATCCACTTTTTTAATCGCCATTTCCGCCCCTGTTAGAGTCCGACGTCGCTCGGAGATAATCCCGCTATTCGTCGTAATAAATGCGCTGAGTGTAAATATCAACGGCGCGTGTGATTATAATCGCACCCTATAGATTTGTGACGAATCTATTAAAAAGTTTACCTGGAGAATGAAGCGATGCCGTTACGGCAAGGCGCACCTTGCCGTATTGCAGTAATAATCAGGCTGTTTTGGGCGTGAAGGTGAAGGCATCCGAGAAGAACGACTCATTCGGTAAGCGGCGTCCATTGGTGAAGTCGGTGTGGGCCGCTTCCACCACGACAGGTGCGCCGCAGGCATAGACCACATGTCCAGACAAATCGCTGTAGTCATCCATCACCGCATTGTGGACGAAGCCCGTGCGTCCTTGCCATTTATCTTCCGGTATCGCGTCAGACAAGACAGGTGTGAATTTAATCCCTTGCGATTCCCATTGTTTAGCCATATCCAGCATATACAGATCGGAGAGTTTGCGCGCGCCCCAGTAGAAATGCATAGGGCGGGTGATGCCGATATACAGTGCGTGTTCGATGATGGCCTTGATCGGTGCGAAACCGGTGCCGCTGGCTACAAAAATGATGGGCAGATCTGAATCTTCGCGCAGGAAGAAAGTGCCCAGCGGCCCCTTGAAGCGCAGGATGTCGCGCTCTTTCATTTCCTCGAAAACGTGGTGGGTGAACTCGCCGCCGGAAATATTGCGGATGTGCAGTTCCAGGTATTCATCGTTATGTGGCGCATTCGCCAGCGAAAAACTGCGCGGCTTCTGGTCTTTTAACAGGATGTCGATGTACTGACCGGCCAGAAATTGCAAACGTTCGTTAGCGGGGAGCTTCAATTTCAAGATCATGACGTCTTCGGCTGGTTTTTCCATGCTGTGCACGCGGCAGGGCATGGTCTTAACCTGAATGTCTTTGACCGCACTCACTTCCTTACATTCGATGATCAGGTCAGATTGAGGTTTTGCGCAGCAAAACAGCGCCATACCTGAAGCTTTGTCCGCTTCGGTCAGAGCGGAGGCCTGATGTTTGCCATAATCTACCTGTCCTTGTAGGACTTTTCCTTTGCACACGCCGCAGACGCCATCGCGGCAACTATAAGGCAGTGTGTGGCCGTGTCTGAGGGCGGCTTCCAGTACGGTTTCGTTTGCTTCGATAGGGAATTGGTGGCCGCTGGGCTGTATCGTGGTTTGAAAGGTCATGATCAAAGACTGAGTGGTTACGCGAAAGTATGAATTTTAACGCATAATTCGTCCATGAAACGAATACTCATTGCAGGATGTGGTGATGTGGCACGGCGAGCCATCCCGAAACTCATTCCTCGTTATCGCGTTTATGCGCTGATACGCAATCCGTCTCATGCGGATGGCTTGCGTCAATTGGGTGCCGTGCCGGTGATGGGCGATCTGGATGACCGCGCCAGTCTGTCCCGTATCGCGGGACTGGCCGATGCGGTGCTGCACTTTGCGCCGCCTGCAAATTCACCCACACCCACCTTTACCAAAAGGGGGGTAGGAGGGGGATTCCTCGATACGCGCACGCAGAATCTACTCGGCGCCTTGTCGCAAGGGAAACTGCCGGAACGGCTGGTTTACATCAGCACCAGCGGCGTGTATGGCGATTGTGGCGGGGAGCGGGTTGATGAGACGCGTGCGGTGTATCCTGAGTCATCGCGCGGTAAGCTGAGAGTGGATGCCGAACGGCAAATTCGCGCTTGGGCTAAGAGAGGCGGAGTGAACGCCAGCATTCTGCGTGTGCCGGGTATTTATGCCGAGGATCGATTGCCGCTGGCGCGTTTGCGTTCGGGTGCGCCCGCGATTATTGCGAGTGAGGATAGTTACAGTAATCACATTCACGCCGATGATCTGGCGAACATCGCGATGGCGGCGTTGCAACGGGGCAAGCCTTGCCGTATTTATCACGCCACCGATGATGATGAAATGAAGATGGGCGATTACTTCGATGCGGTGGCTAGGGCTTATGGTTTAGCGCTAGCACCCCGTATGTCGCGGGATTGCGTGCAGAAAGCCGTCTCGCCGGTGATGTGGTCGTTTATGAACGAGTCGCGCAGGTTGAGTAATCAACGCATGACGCGCGAATTGAAGGTGAAATTAACCTTTCCGACGATCGAAGATTTTTTATTTACAATCAAATAAATGCAAAAAACCGGATCGCTCCGGCTTTTTTAACGATTGTCATTGCGAACGGAGTGATGCAATCCAGAATTCGTTACAAAGACTGGATCCCCGCCTGCGCGGGGATGACACTAGCGTGTCAGCTTGCGCGCATCTCCAGCATCAGATGGTTGATGCGTTTGACGAAGCCGGCAGGATCGTCCAGTTGTCCGCCTTCGGCCAGCAAAGCCTGATCGAATAACACCGCAGCCCAGTCATCAAAATGTAGTGATTCGGCTTTGAGGCGGATCACCACCGGATGCTGTGGATTTATTTCCAGGATAGGCTTGGACTCGGGAACCTTTTGACCTGCCGCTTTCAACATACGCGCCATATTGCCGCTCATGTCATCTTCGTCGGCGACCAGGCAGGCCGGTGAATCCGTCAGGCGATGGGTGACGCGCACTTCCTTGACGCGACCTGCGAGGGCGGCTTCAATCTTGCCGGTCAGTTCCTTGTGTTCAGTGGCTTGTTTTTCCTGATCTTGCTTCTCGGCTTCATCTTCTAACGCGCCCAGATCCAGACCGCCCTTGGCGACCGATACCAGTGTCTTTTCCTTGAATTCGGTCAAAGAGCCGACTACCCATTCGTCCACGCGGGCCGAGAGCAGCAACACTTCGATGCCCTTCTTGCGGAATACTTCCAGATGCGGGCTGTTTTTCGCCGCATTGAAGGTGTCAGCGGTGATGTAGTAAATCTTGTCCTGACCTTCCTTCATACGGCCGATGTAATCAGTCAGCGAGACGGTTTCATCAGGCGTGTCGGAAAGGGTCGAGGCGAAGCGCAACAGACCTGCGATGCGATCCTTGTTGGCGAAATCCTGTCCCGCGCCTTCCTTGATGACCTGACCGAACTGGCCCCAGAAAGTGGTGAATTTTTCTGCATCATTGGCGGCCAGATCTTCCAGCAGGCCCAATACCTTCTTGGTGCAACCCTCGCGGATCGCCTTGATGTCCTTGGATTCCTGCAGAATCTCGCGTGAAACGTTGAGCGGCAGATTGTTCGAGTCAACGATACCGCGTACGAAACGCAGATAGGTCGGCAGGAGTTGCTCCGCATCGTCCATGATGAATACGCGTTTTACATACAGCTTGATGCCGTGCTGGGCGTTGTGATCCCACATGTCAAACGGGGCGCGGGATGGAACGTACAGCAGTTGCGTGTATTCCTGACGACCTTCGACGCGCGCATGAGTCCATGCCAGCGGATCTTCATAGTCGTGACCGACGTGTTTGTAGAATGCCTTGTACTCGTCTTCGGTAATCTCGTTCTTGGAACGCGCCCACAAGGCGGAAGCCTGATTGACGGTTTCATCCTCATCGGTGATGACCTGTGCGCTGTCTTTCCATTCTTCCTTCTTCATCACGATCGGTTGAACGATGTGATCGGAATACTTGCGGATGATGGAACGCAGCTTGTGACCGGCTAACAGATCGTCCTGATCGTCGCGCAGATGCAATGTGATGGAAGTGCCGCGTGTGGCTTTTTCAACCATCTCGATGACGAATTCGCCACCGCCGTCCGATTCCCAGCATACGCCCTGGTCGGTATTTTCACCGGCACGGCGGGTGGTGACCACGACTTTGTCAGCGACGATAAAGGCGGAATAGAAACCAACACCGAACTGACCGATCAGCCCTGCATCTTTTTGCTGGTCGCCGGAGAGCTTGGAGAAAAATTCGCGCGTGCCTGACTTGGCGATGGTGCCCAGATTGTTGATGACTTCATCGCGGCTCATACCGATGCCGTTATCGCTGATGGTCAGGGTGCGCGCTTCCTTGTCGTAACCGATGCTAATTTGCAGATCGGAGTCGTTTTCGAACATCGCATCGTTGTGCAGCGCTTCGAAGCGCAGCTTGTCGCAGGCGTCCGATGCGTTGGAGACCAGTTCGCGCAGGAAAATCTCGCGGTTGGAGTACAAAGAGTGAATCATCAATTGCAGAAGCTGTTTTACTTCTGTCTGAAATCCCATCGTTTCGCGATTAGTGCTTGCAGTCATAGCAGTCCTTTAGTGTTAGAAGAAAGTGACGAACAAGGTGGGGCGCATTTGCCCGATTTCAAGTCCCCCGCAGCGACTGCGATGCGAACAGGGACGTGCTACACTTCTGTTGCGGGGACAGATCCCCCATTTCAGGACAGCCATGACATCCAATCAATCTGAGAATTTATACGATATCGCCATTATCGGCGGTGGACCTGTGGGCAGTGCGCTGGCGCTGGCTTTGAAAAACAGTAAATTGAAGGTCTGCGTGATCGAAGCCAGGCAGGCAGATCTGCCTAGTGCTGATGCGCGTGCGCTCGCTCTATCTTGCGGCAGCCGATTGTTGCTCGAGCGTCTGGGTGTCTGGCATCAGATGCAGGACGTGTCTGCGATCCGCACCATCCACATCTCACAAAAACAAAGTTTCGGCCGTGCCGTGTTGCGCGCGACAGAAATGAAGGTGCCGGAATTAGGTTACGTGTTGCCTTATCCGGTGTTGCAGGACGCATTGACCAACGCGCTGAAGAAGAGCACGGTGACCACCATTTATGGTGCGAACGTCACGCAGTTGGCCGGTGAGTCCGAGTACGCCGTGATCGCTTATCAGCAAAATGATGTGGAGCACACGCTGCACGCGCGGCTGGCGGTGGTCTCGGACGGAGGAAAACTGCTGGTACAGCAATTCCCACCCTCGTATCACGATTACGGACAGAGCGCGCTGATCACTCATGTGACGTGTGCAGCCCCCAGAGCCGATACCGCCTTCGAGCGTTTCACCCCGCAAGGCCCGGTGGCGCTGCTGCCCTACAAGGATGGCTATGAAATCGTCTGGACTGCGCCGCATGAACGCGCAGCGGAAATGCTGGGCTGGAATGATGCGCAATTTTTATCCGAGCTGCATCAGCACTTCGGTGATCGTGTCGGTGAGTTTTTAACGGTAGGCACGCGCACCTGTTATCCGCTGGGACTTAAAAAAGCACCTGACCAATCCCCGATGCCGCATACCGTGCTGCTCGGCAATGCCGCACAAACCATGCATCCGGTGGCAGGACAAGGCTTTAATCTGGGGCTGCGCGATGCGTGGGATTTGGCGCAAGTCATACTGGATAGTCAGTTAGAAGCGCTCGGTACGGAAGAGATGCTGACCAGTTATTGCAGCCGTCGCCGTCTGGATCGTGAAGCGGGCATCCGTTTTACCGACAGTCTGGTGCGTTTATTCTCCAACGATTTGCCTGTGGTCGGTGCCGCCCGTGCCGCAACGCTCACCGCGCTGGACTGTTTGCCATTCGCCAAGCGCTTTGTCGCCAAACGCATGATGTTCGGTGCGAACGGCTAGCGTTTGAATTAAATGTCTGCGGGACGCTATGTTAGAATCGTGCCATGATACTGCCTTCTAAAAAACCGATGGTTAAGCAACGCACCTTAAAATCCTCCGTCAGCGTGACCGGAGTAGGCTTGCATAGCGGCGAAAAAGTCACGTTGTCATTGCGTCCCGGGCCGATTAACAGCGGCGTGATGTTTCGCCGCGTTGATGTTAAACCGGTAGAGGAAATTTTTGCGCGCGCGCATCTGGTGCATGACACGCGTCTGTCCACCTGCATGGAGCAAAACGGTGTGCGCATCGCCACGATAGAACACCTGATGTCCGCCCTGGCAGGCCTCGGGATAGACAATGTGGTGGTTGAAATGGATGGCGCTGAAGTGCCTATCATGGATGGCAGTGCCGGCACGTTCATCTTCCTGCTGCAATCGGCGGGGATCGTTGAGCAGTCTGCGCCGAAAAAATTCATCCGCATCAAGAAGACGGTCGAAGTTAAACAAGGCGATAAGTGGGTTAAATTCGAGCCCTACCATGGCTATAAATTAACTTTCACCATCAATTTCGCCCATCCGGTGTTCGCCAACACCAAGCAGCATGTGACGCTGGATCTGGATGAGCACGCTTATGTGCGCGATATCAGTCGCGCGCGCACTTTCGGTTTTATGCAGGATGTCGAATACATGCGCTCGCAAGGGTTGGCGCTGGGCGGCAGTCTGGACAACGCGATCGTGATGGATGAGTACCGTGTGTTGAACGCCGATGGTTTGCGTTTCGAAGATGAATTCGTCAAACACAAGGTACTCGATGCGATTGGGGATTTGTACTTGCTGGGACATCCGATTATCGGTGCCTTTTCCGGATTCAAGTCCGGACATGCGCTTAACAACGCTTTGTTGCGCGAATTGCTCGCCGACGATCAGGCGTGGGAATTTGTTACCTACGACAATGTTGCGGATGCGCCGGCTTTTTTGCACCCGCAGTTGCAAGCGGCGTAGCCGAGCCGCAGGGGGTGACGAATGTTAATTCTACGTCTGATTCTGGTTGTCGTGACATTGATGCTGATCTTGAGCGGCGGAATGTATATCTTCACGCGTCAGCGCCACTACCTTAAATTTGCCTGGCAGACGGTGCGTTTCACCGTGTTGCTGCTGCTGATCTTCGGTTTGTTGTTTGTGCTGGAACGCTATGTGCTGGTGGGATGGCTGGTATTGCTCTGAAGGATGCTTTTAACAATTTGAATAATATGGTTTTTGTGGTTTTCAGGTCAGCCCTTCTTTTTTGATAGTTTCTCCAGTGCCAATTTTAACGGAGAGTCGATGAGGCTGCTGCTCAGTGCCTGCAACTGCTGCTGCGCCGTTTCAGTCAGCAGGCGCGGGGTGCGTACAGGGGGGCGCGTGGCGTAGGTAACTTGCACCTTTACCCTGATTGCGCTAACCTCGCAACCCCTGTTTTGCAATTTAGTCACCAGTTCTGGCGCAAGCTGACGTAATTTGGCGGCCATCGTTCCGTTGGCCGTGGCGATATTAAGTGTGCCATTGTGCAATCCCAGCACTTGACTGGCTTGTGCAAATTGAGGTGGTACAACGCGGGCGAAATGATTCTGTAGTTCAGACAGCGTCTGTACGGTGTTGAATAGCGAGCGCAATTCCGGTTCGTTGCTCATCAGTGAATTAAAACGTAGTGCCACAGGCATAGACCATATGAGAGAGGAGGAAGCATGGATATTATTCTAGTTTCCAATCGTTGGGCGAAAACTCGCAGTATTAAATTAGGGGGAAGCCAGATCGTTCTGGCGATGTTCCTGATAGTCAGCCTGATGATCGCTGCGGTGATAGTCAGTCAGTATGCGCTGGCGCGTCTCGCCCCCGCAGGGATGAGCGAACAGTTGCGCGTGTTGCTTGGTGGGATGCCGCTGATGAAAAAGGCGTTAGTCGAGGATCGCGCCAGTCTCGATACGTTGGCCATGAAGCTGGGTGAGATGCAGGTTCGCATGCAGCGCATCGATGCACTGGGGGGGCGTCTGGTCAAATTAACCGGCATGAAGCCATCCGAGTTTCAATTCGATCAACAGCCGGCTCAAGGCGGCCCGCTGGTGGCGCCGGGTAATCTGTCAGCGCTCAGCTTAGCGTCACAATTGGATTTGCTGACGCAGAGTGTGGACGATAGGGCTGACAAGCTGATGGCGCTGGAAACCCTGCTGATGCAGAATCAATTGAGTCGTGGGCTGTTGCCGTCCACCATGCCTATCGTCGACGGCTGGTACACCTCCAATTTCGGCTGGCGGGTCGATCCGTTTAGCGGCAAGCGTGCGATGCATGAAGGGGTCGATTTCATGTCTCCGCCCGGTACGGCGATCCATGCATCGGCGGGCGGTGTGGTGGTGTACTCAGATACCCACCCTGAATATGGTAATATGGTCGAGGTGGATCATGGTAACGATATCGTCACGCGTTACGCGCATGCTTCGCGTTTGCTGGTTAAAGTAGGTCAAGTTGTGCGGCGCGGAGATAAAATCGCCGAGGTCGGCAGTACAGGACGTTCGACAGGCAATCATTTGCATTTTGAAGTTCGCTATAAGGGTATGGCTCAGAATCCTGAGCGTTTTTTACAGAATGCAGCCGGATAATTAACGGGTTTTCAGATATTTTAAAAGGGTGAGGGGCCTGTGTGCTCTCTCACCCTTAATTTGTGGTTGATAAAAAAATGATTTCAAAAGCGCTAAAAAGTATTTTCGGTAGTCGTAATGATCGCTTGCTCAAACAGTATCGCACGACCGTCAAACAGATTAATAATCTGGAAGCGGACATCGCGAAACTTAGCGATGATGAATTGCGCGAAAAGACAGAGATTTTCCGCCAGCGTTTTGCCAAGGGTGAATCGCTTGACTCCATCCTGCCTGAAGCTTTCGCCGTGGTTCGTGAAGCCAGTTCGCGCGTATTGGGCATGCGCCATTACGATGTGCAGCTGATCGGTGGCATGGTGCTGCATTCGGGCAAGATCGCCGAAATGCGTACCGGTGAAGGCAAGACACTGATGGCGACGCTGCCAGTTTATCTGAATGCGATCACCGGCCTTGGTGTGCACGTGGTAACGGTGAACGATTATCTGGCATCGCGCGATGCGGCCTGGATGGGTCGGTTGTATCGCTTCATGGGTCTGACGGTCGGTGTGATCGTCACGCAGATGCCGTCGGACGAGAAGCAGGAAGCCTATGCGGCGGATATTACTTACGGAACTAACAACGAATTCGGTTTCGATTACCTGCGCGACAATATGGCGAGCCAGATGGGCGAGCGCTTCCAGCGCAAACTCAACTATGCGATCGTCGATGAAGTCGACTCTATTCTGATTGATGAGGCACGTACGCCGCTGATCATCTCGGGGCAAGCCGAGGGCGATGTCAATATCTATGTAAAAATCAATGAGTTGGTCAAAGGGCTGGTGCGTCAGAAGGAAGAGGATAGCCCCGGCGACTATTCGGTCGATGAGAAGAATCATCAGATTCTGCTATCCGAATCGGGTCATGAACACGCTGAAAATATCCTGACTGAGGCTGGCCTTTTGCCGCCTTTGGGCAGTCTGTACGATGCGGCGAATATCAATCTGATTCATCATCTATATGCGGCCTTACGCGCGCACGCCCTGTATCACCTGGATCAAAACTATGTAGTGCAAAATGGCGAGGTCGTGATCGTCGATGAGCACACCGGTCGACTGATGTCAGGCAGACGCTGGTCTGAAGGATTGCATCAGGCCGTTGAAGCTAAGGAAGGTGTTGAAATTAAGAAAGAAAATCAGACACTTGCGTCGATTACCTTCCAGAATTACTTTCGCATGTACAACAAGCTGGGCGGGATGACGGGAACGGCTGACACCGAAGCCTACGAATTCCAGCAGATTTACAATCTGGAAACAGTCATTATTCCGCCGAATCGTCCGACCATCCGTAATGATTTGATGGACAAGGTGTATCTGACTGCGGCCGAGAAATACCGCGCGGTGATCGTCGATATCAAGGATTGTTATGAGCGCGGTCAGCCGGTGCTGGTGGGTACGACCTCGATCGAAAATTCGGAATTGTTATCCGCCTTGCTGGACAAGGAGAAAATGCCGCATCAGGTGTTGAATGCCAAGCAGCATGCGCGTGAAGCGGAAATCATCGCGCAGGCCGGTCAGCCCAGGATGGTCACTATTGCCACCAATATGGCGGGACGCGGGACGGACATCGTGCTGGGTGGCAGTATCGATAAATTGATTGATCAAGTGCGGGAAGATGAGAGTCTCGATGAACTTGCTCAGGATCAGCGTATCGCCGAAATTCAAGCCGAATGGAAAGTTGTGCATCAGCAGGTGTTAGCCAGCGGTGGTTTGCACATCATCGGCACCGAGCGTCATGAATCGCGCCGCGTGGATAACCAGTTACGCGGTCGCGCCGGTCGTCAGGGTGATGCCGGTTCCAGCAGGTTCTATTTGTCGCTGGAAGACCCGCTGTTACGCATCTTCGCGTCTGATCGCGTCGCCGCGATCATGAACAAGTTCAAGTTGCCTGAAGGTGAAGCGATTGAGCATGTTTGGGTTACGCGTGCGATCGAAAATGCACAGCGCAAGGTTGAAGCCAGAAACTTCGATATGCGTAAGCAGATTCTGGAGTACGACGATGTGGCCAACGATCAGCGTAAAGTGATCTATCAGCAGCGCACCGAATTGCTGGAAAGCGATGATATTTCGGAGACCATTTCCGCCATGCGCAACAGCGTGCTGGATGACGCGATCAGCGTGTATATCGTGCCGCACAGCATGGAAGAGCAGTGGGATGTGCCTGGTCTGGAAAAAGTGCTTGCAGCAGATTTTCGTCTTGACTTGCCGCTGGTACAGTGGCTTGATGAAGATAATCATCTTAACGAGGCCGGTTTGCGCGCTCGTGTTAACGAGCATGCGCAGCAACTGTATCAGGCCAAGGTGGATGAAGTGGGTGCCGATAGTATGCATCAATACGAACGCGCGATCATGCTGCAAAGTCTGGATTTACATTGGCGTGAACATTTGTCGGCGTTAGATCACTTGCGTCAGGGTATCCATCTGCGCGGTTATGCGCAGAAGAACCCCAAGCAGGAATACAAACGTGAAGCGTTTGAACTGTTTTCAACTATGCTCGATATCATCAAGCGCGAAGTCACTGAAGTACTGATGACCGTGCAAGTGCGCAATCAGACGGAAGTCGAGGAGATCGAGCCGGCACCCGGCGTGGAAAATGTACAGTATCACCACGCGGACTATGAAGAAGCGCTGGCGCAGGCCGATGAGTCTGTGTCAACCGATGAGGAGATTCAACCGTTCACTCGTGACGGCATTAAAATTGGACGTAATGATCCGTGCCCGTGCGGTTCTGGCAGAAAATACAAGCAGTGCCATGGTAAATTGAGTTAACTAGGAGAATGCAATGTCATTAGTCATAGATACGCTGCGCACATCACCCGTTACAGAAGAGTTGAACGAGGCAGAGATTGAAATTCTGTCTGCACTGTTTGAAGTTCGTGAATACAATGATGGCGACATTATTGTTCAGCCCCAAGACAGTCATCCTGATAACCTTTATATTTTGGCTTCGGGTGAAATCGAAGTGAAGATCGAAAGTGGCGGTGAGGAGTCAGCTGTACATGTGCTTAAACCAGGCGATTTGGCCGGAATGATCACTTTTGCAGGCGGCGCGGCCACGCAAATCAGTGCAACCCTGTATTCGGTGGGACCCACCAAGGTGGTGAGTATGGAGCGTGTTCGTTTCGAAACGCTGATCAACTCCCATCCTACCTTGGTATATCGAGTAATGCGCGGCATTATCCGTAATATGCACGGCATCGTTCGTCGCGTAAATATCGAGTCAGCCGAACTGACGAATTACATTTACAAGACCGGCGGTCGTTACTAAAGACCATGGTCAGTCAATAATAGCCGTGTATTGCGCTTTTCCCTCACCCTCTGTCGGATGGTGAGGGAAAGAGTGGATACACGGTTCTTTTGTTTAATGCAGGAGAGTATTTTATGCCGGTTAATTTGAACCCGCCCGTGTTGGCCTTGCCTGTTGCGGGCGTATCGCTGGGTTTCGCTTGTGCCAATATCAAGCGCGAAAACCGCAAGGATTTATTGGTGATGGAATTGTGCGCGGGCGCCAAGGTGGCGGGCGTCTTTACCACCAATCGTTTCTGTGCGGCTCCTGTGATCGTGGCTAAAGAACATCTGGCGCAGGCCGATGGCATCCGTGCGCTGGTGATCAACACAGGGAACGCCAATGCCGGCACCGGCGAGCAGGGTTTACAGGATGCGCGTGCGACTTGTGATGCACTGGCAGGTTTGTTGGGTTGTAAGCCTAACCAGATCCTGCCGTATTCAACGGGCGTGATCATGGAGTCGTTGCCGGTCGCTAAAATCGCCGCCGGTCTGCCTGCCGCTGTCGCGAATATGGTGGCGGATAACTGGTTGAATGCGGCCGAAGCGATCATGACAACGGATATCGTCGCCAAGGCGATTTCCAAGCAGGTTGTGGTAGATGGCGTGAACATCACTATTACCGGTATCGCCAAGGGTTCAGGCATGATTCACCCGAATATGGCGACCATGTTGGGTTATATCGCCACCGATGCGGGCATTGCGCAACCGTTGTTGCAGCAGATGGTCAGTGATGCGGCGAACCGTTCGTTCAACTGCATCACCGTGGATGGCGACACCTCGACCAATGACGCGCTGATGCTGATCGCGACCGGAAAATCCGCGTTGCCTGAAGTCAATGCGGCGGACAGCGCTGCTTACAATACCCTGCTCGATGCAGTTTCAGAAGTGGCGATCTTCCTGGCTCAGGCGATCGTGCGCGACGGAGAAGGCGCGACCAAGTTCATCACTATCGCGATGGAAGGCGGTCGGGATGAGGCTGAATGTAAGAAAATCGGCTATGCCATCGCGCACTCTCCGCTGGTCAAGACGGCATTTTTTGCTTCAGACCCAAATCTGGGGCGTATCCTCGCTGCGATTGGTTATGCCGGCGTGGAAGATCTGGATGTGTCGGCACTTCAACTCTACCTGGACGATGTGCTGGTCGCTGAAAAAGGCGGGCGTGCGGCGAGTTACAGGGAGGAAGACGGGCAGCGTGTGATGCAACAATCGGATATCACCATCCGTGTGGTGCTGGGGCGCGGTGCGGTGAGTACCACGTTGTGGACCTGCGATTTTTCCTACGACTACGTCAAGATAAACGCCAGTTATCGAAGCTAAGTTAAAACATTGTCCACGGAAAAAACGAAATAAATCAAAATTTTACTTGTTTGCTAGACGCTTACCCGTCATGTGTTTTTCTAAAGATTGTTGTATTGAATAGGTTTTGAGTTTTCATTAGCTATAAAGTGCATTTGAGATAGTCATTTTCGTGACTTTCGTGGATAAAGATTTGAATTTTATGAATAATCTCGATCAATTCCTTACCCGCGCCGAAGGTCTGCTCTCCCGTCTGGAGCAGGTTCTACCCTCCACTCAAGTGGCAGCACCTGACTGGCAGGCGGCAGCCGCTTTTCGTTGGGATCACCAGCAGCGTACTCTGCGGCCCGTTGTCAATTTTCAGCGCATTCAACTGGATGATCTGCTCGGCATCGGCGACCAGAAAAAGCGCATCCAGCAAAATACTCTGCAATTTGTTAAGGGCGGCACGGCGAATAACGTGCTACTCAGTGGCGCGCGCGGCACCGGAAAATCGTCACTGGTAAAAGCGTTGTTGAATGAATATGCCGAATCCGGCCTGCGCGTAATTCAAATCGATAAACAAGGTCTGGTGGATCTGCCGTTGATTGTGGGCTTAGTCGAGGGGCGCGAAGAGCGCTTCATACTGTATTGCGACGATCTGTCATTCAACGCTGACGAGGATGGTTATCAGACGCTGAAAGCCGCTCTGGATGGTGATCTGGTCGCTTTTTCCGACAATCTGCTGATCTACGCCACGTCCAATCGTCGCCATCTGATGCCCGACTATATGAGCGACAATCTGGCGACCAAGTACGCCGGCGATGAAATTCATCCTGCGGAAAGTATCGAGGAAAAAGTCTCGTTGTCTGAGCGCTTCGGTCTGTGGATTTCCTTCTATCCCTTCAGTCAGGACGAATATCTGGTGATTGCCGCACGCTGGCTGGAATATCATGGCTGGCAGCTGGGTTTGACAGATCAGGTTCGCCGCGAGGCGCTGCAATGGTCCTTGTCGCGCGGATCACGCAGCGGGCGTGTCGCTGGGCAGTTTGCTCGAGACTGGTGCGGCAGACAGCTTGCTTAAGTTCGATGTGGCGACCTACACTGGAATGACATTGAAGAGCGATTCGGATACACTCCAAATCCTGAGTGTAAAGCTGCGGAATACGCTTTACGACAGGTTTAAACGCCATTCCTTAACCCGGAGAAAAACTGATGAATAAGACGCTTATTGCAACACTGCTTTTGGGTATGTTTGCCGCACCGGCCTTTGCGGGAGATTCGATCAAAATTGCATTGACCGGCCCGTTTAGCGGCGGCTCTGCACCGATGGGTACTTCGATGCGCGATGGTGCGAAACTGGCGATCAATGAGATAAACGCTGCAGGCGGCATCAGCGTCGGCGCCAAGAAAAAGAAGATAGAAATCATCGAGCGTGATGATGAAGCCAAGAATGAGCGAGGCGCACTGATTGCTCAGGAACTGGCTTCGATGGACGATTTGTCCGGGGTGATCGGTACGGTGAACACCGGTGTGGTGCTGGCTGGCGATAAGCATTTGCAGGAAAAAGGCATTACCAAGATCATCACCCCGGCAGCCGGTTCCGCGTCAATGACGCAGTGGAGTAAGGCGGGTGCTAAAGATGTGTCTATCTTCCGTTTTGCGGCACATGACGGTATCCAGTCTTCTATGGTGGTGGAAGAAGCGATCAATCAGAAATTTACCAAAGTCGCGATTTTGCATGACGCGACCAACTATGGTGCGTCAGGCCATGATGACTTGGTCGATCAGATTAAGAAACAGGGCAATAAGCTGGAAGTCGTCGCTACCGAAAAGTTTAACATCGGCGATAAGGACATGACCGCGCAATTGCTGAGTGCCAAGACGCATGGTGCTCAGGCGATTCTGATCTGGGGTATCGGTCCAGAAATGGCAGCAGTCTCAAACGGCATGGCCAAGCTCGGCATGAAGATGCCGTTGATCGGTGGTTGGACCTTGTCGATGTCCAACTATATCGACAATGCGGGTAAAAACGGCAACGGTACGCTGATGCCGCAGACCTTTATCGAAGAGCCGATTACGCCTAAGGTGAAAAGCTTTATCGATGGCTATCATAAAACCTACAACGTGACGCGTATTCCATCACCCGTTTCGGCAGCTCAGGGCTATGACGCGGTGTATCTGTTTGCCGCTGCAATCAAACAGGCACAGAGTGATGACACGCACAAGATCAAGGCAGCCCTGGAAGACTTGAAGGAACCGGTGAAGGGTGTCATCGCGACCTGGAATCACCCGTTCTCCAAGTGGGATCCGGCTAACGAGCAAACGCATGAGGCTTTCAAGCGCTCAGACGCTATCATGGGCAAGATTATGGATGGGCACGTGGTGTTCGCCAACAATGCAGATCGTGATCGCCTGATCAAAAACGCCTCTAAATAGCGGCAGCGGGGAGGGACTCACTCTCCCCGTCATTTCACGAGTAACTCTTATGAACATGACTATCATCGCACAGATGGCGGTAAGCGGTGCCCTGATGGGCATGGTGTATGCCCTGATCGCTTACGGCTTTCAGCTCACTTACGCGACCAGCAAAAGCATTAATTTCGGCCAGGGCGAGCTGGTGATGCTGTCGGCCTTCTTTAGCCTGACCCTGCTCAATTTGGGTGCACCTTACTGGTTGATGGTGATAGGCGGCTTGTTGTTTGGTGCCGCCATGGGACTGGTGGTTGAGCGCGCCTGTGTGCGTCTGGCGCTGGAGCAAAAGAGCGAAGGCTGGATCCTGCTCACCATCATCTTCGGCCTGCTGGGTTTTTCTGCGGCGGAAAATATCTGGGGACGCGACGATAGGCCTTTCCCTTCGCCTATTTCATCCGATGCGCTCGATTTTTTTGGCATCAGTATCACCGGACTTGAAATTGCGGTGGCCGTCGGCGTGCTGGCGGTGATGGGGGTGATCGAACTATTCAAACACAAGACTTTGCTGGGCAAGGCTTTTGCAGCGGTGTCGGCAGATCGCGATGCGGCCGAGCTGATGGGGATTTCTGCAACGAAAACTATTATGCTGTCCTACGGTTTATCCGGCATGGTGGCCGCGATGGCCGGGATACTCATCTCACCGATCACGACAGTCGGACCTACTATGGCTTCTGCTCTGATTTTAAAGGCTTTTTCTGTTGCTGTGGTAGCGGGTCTCGATTCCGGCTTCGGCGTGGTGGTAATCGGTATCTGTCTGGGCGCGCTGGAGAGTCTGACCAGCTTTTATCTGGGCAGCGGCTGGCGTGAAGCCCCCGGATTGTTATTGCTGATCCTGGCACTGGCGGTACGTCCGAACGGTGTGTTTGGCAAAGCCAACATACGCAAGGTATAGATCATGTCAATAACGACTTGCCATGATCTCCCTCCTTTCCAACCTTCCCCCGCAAATAAACACTGCGGGGGAAGGGGCAAACGAATCACTACGCACTTTTAATTTACGACCATGCTGAAACGTTTATTGTTATTACGCGGCACCGAAATCATCGTCCTGGCGTTGCTCGCCTGTATCCCGTTGACGGTCAGCAACTCCTATCTGCTGGGCCTGTTAACGTTGCTGACCATCTACGGCATATTGCTGATCGGTCTGGATGTGACGGTCGGTTATCTGGGGCAAGTGAATCTGGCGCAGGCCGCATTTTTAGGGCTGGGCGCCTACGCTGCGGGCTTGAGTGTTTCGCTGTTGGGCTTCGGCATGATGGGTGCACTGGGCGTGAGCCTGCTTGTCGGCCTTGTGCTGGGCGGCGTGCTGGCTTTTCCGGCATTAAGGCTGGAAGGCCCGCAGTTTGCTCTGGCTACGTTGAGTTTTTCCGCGTTGTCCACTACGGTGCTCAACGAGTGGGACGGACTGACCGGCGGCGCGCAGGGTTTGTCTTTGAATCGTCCGCCACTGTTCGGTCAGACGCTGGGGGCGTCCGGATTTTACTGGCTGTGTCTGGTTATACTGGCGTTAGTCTGGATGGGGATGCGTAATTTACTCGCCTCGCAGTGGGGGCGCGCCTTTGAAGCGCTGCGCGACAGTCCGATTGCCACCGATGCGATGGGTGTGGGCACTTTCCGCCACAAGGTGGCTGGATTCGCGCTGGGTTCGTCGCTGGGCGGACTGGCCGGTGGCCTGTATGCGTTCAACTTTCAATATCTGCAGCCGCAAAGTTTTACTTACGATTTGATGGTGATTTTGCTGTTGGGTGTGGTGCTGGGCGGGCGCAAGAGTCTGTGGGGCGCTTTTTTCGGTGCATCGCTGATCGTGCTGCTGCCTAATCTGTTATCCAACCGTATCTTGTTCGAGGTGATCTCGGCGGCAGGTTTGCTGCTGGCGCTGGTGGCGGGCGGACGCGGCTGGATGAAAAAAACCACTAAACCCTTTCAGGCTTTAGCGCCGGTGATCGCGATGGGTATGCTGGTGGCAGGCGGTTTCATGGTGGAGAACACGGAAAATTGGCGCAAGGCGATCTTTGCGCTGATGCTGTTTTCTGTCGTGGTTGGTTTGCCCGATGGCATAATGGGATTTGCCGCGCGTTATTTGACTAAACTTTTCCGTATTTCACCATCCGCCCTCCCGCCCGCGTCTAATCTGGATGATGTGCTGCCACTCGGTAAATCATCTGGTGGCGTGCTGCTGGAGCTGCAAGCTCTCAAGCGCTACTTTGGCGGCGTCAAGGCGGTCGATGGTATCAATATGAAGGTGAAAAAGGGGCAGGTGCACGGTCTGATCGGTCCTAACGGTTCGGGTAAGAGCACGGCGGTGAATGTGATCTCGGGTCTGTATGCCCCGACCTCAGGCGAGATATTGCTGGGTGGCAAACCGTTGCCTCGTGGCAGTCTGTTTAAGGTCGCCCGCGCCGGGGTCTCCCGCACTTTCCAGAATCTGCAATTGTTTGGCGAGTTGTCCGCGTTGGATAACGTGATGCTGGCGTTAAAGGGCGCGTATCGCGTGCCGCTGCCATTGGTGTTGCTAGGTTTTTCACGTGCCGAGGACAGGCGCGCAAAGGCGGATGCGCTGGCACTGCTGGCGCTGGCCGGGCTTGCCGATCAGGCCGGGATGCGCGCCAAAGATTTGACCTACGGTGCGCAGCGTTTTCTTGAAATCGCCAGAGCACTGGCGCGTAAGCCGGAATTACTCATCCTCGATGAACCGGCTGCAGGCCTGGCCCATCCCGATGTGAGCGTGCTGGTGTCTATCATCAAGTCTATCCGTGAGCGCGGCATCACCATCATTTTGATCGAACATCATATGGATGTGGTCAGTGAATTGTGCGATACCGTGACGGTCATCGACAGCGGTCAGGTAATCGCAGAGGGGACGCCGGATGAGGTCAAGCGCGACCCGAAAGTCATCAAGGCGTATCTCGGTGTGGCACCAGATGAGCCAGTCGCCATGCCGGCTTAATAGAGGAAACTGACCAAAATGCTTCAAGTTGAAAATTTGCATGCAGGCTATGGCACCAGCGAAGTTCTGACCGGGACCACGCTACACGTCAAGCAAGGCTCGGTTGTTGCGCTGATCGGCGCCAATGGTGCCGGCAAGACCACCACCATGCGCGCGATCTCCGGGATGATTAAGCCAGCTTCAGGGAGGGTCTTGCTGGGTGGGCAACCTGTGCAGGGATTGAGCGCTTCGCGTATCGCGAAACTGGGTCTGGCACACTCTCCTGAGGGTCGTAAAGTGTTCGGCCCATTATCCGTCGAGGATAACCTGCTGTTGGGCGCATACAATCATCTGCCGATGTTTTTCGGTTTTCGCGGCCGTGCTGCAGAGGGCCTTGAAAAAGTCTACGCGCTATTTCCGCGTTTGAAGGAGCGACGGCTGCAGGCGGCTGGCACCCTGTCTGGTGGTGAACAGCAAATGCTGGCGATCGGTCGTGCGCTGATGGCGAATCCAAAAGTGATACTGCTGGACGAACCCTCCATGGGGCTGGCTCCCGTCATTGTGCAGGAAGTATTCAATATCATACGCAGACTCAAAGAGTCCGGCGTGACGCTGCTGCTGGTTGAGCAGTTCGCCAAGAGTGCACTTGAAGTTGCCGACTATGCTTATGTCATGGAGCGCGGTCGCATTGCGGTGGAAGGTACACCCGCCCAATTGCATCAGAATGAACGGGTGATTGCCGCCTATCTGGGTTGAAGATCGGTTAAAGAGCAAATTGGCTTTGAAGTGAGGGGATGTATGGACTTGCCAGATGTTGATGATGAAGGTTATCTAATTGATCCGTTAGCCTGGAATGTTGAAGTTGCACAAGAGTTTGCGCGCCAGGAACACATTCAACTGACAGACGAGCATTGGGATGCAATTCGCTTTATGCGCCAGTCATATACGGAGCATCAAGTAGCGCCCGATGTCAGGCATGTCATCAAACATCTCGCTCGGCGACCAGGGACTGAATCGCGAAACAAGATATTTGAACTCTTTCCTTATGGCTATGTAAAACAAGCTTGTAAAATTGCCGGTATGAAACGTCCAAGAGCCTGGAGTACGGGCTGATCAAGCTTTCCGTTTGGAGTGTGCCACTATGTTGAGCTACACTTAGGTGACAATTGCGGATATTCACATGCCTGATATTTAACAAAGGCTTTATCGTGATATGTGAATTAGAGTGGTTAACTGCGTGAGATTACTGTTTATGTGTCGGAACATACTGCAATTGCATCTGAGACCAGTCGCTTCGTCAGGTCGTTCAATATCATCAAACAGGCGGATGATATTGAAAAAACTTTCAACCCGGAAGGCATAAGCGGATGTATGAACTGACAAAAGGAAAAGGATTGCTGGCGGCTTGGATTCTGCTAGGCTGTGGGATCCTCGTTACTCTATTTGCTAGCTTCTATGTGAAGCACAGCATCGAGCAATCCGTATTTAAGCAACTGACATTTTCATGCGATCAGGCAACGCTCAAGATCCAGGATCGACTCAATACCTATGCCATGATACTTCGCGGCGGATCCGCCCTGTTTGCCGCGAAAGAAGAAGTCAGTCGTGACCAATGGCGTGCTTATGTCAACACTTTGCACGCTGACCAGAATGTCCCGGGGGTGCAGGGCATAGGATTTTCCCAACTGATTCGCCCGGGTCGACTCGCTGATCATCTTGCCCGAGTTCGCGCCGAAGGATTTCCCGCCTATACCGTACGCCCGGGCGGTGAACGCGCCATCACGACATCAATCATCTATCTGGAGCCATTTAGTGATCGCAATTTGCGCGCCTTTGGTTTTGATATGTTCTCCGAACCTGTGCGCCGCACAGCCATGGAGCATGCCAGAGATAGCGGCGAGGCAGCCCTGACCGGAAAGGTAAAGCTGTTGCAGGAAACAGAAAAGGCAATCCAGGCCGGGGTGCTAATGTATTTTCCAGTCTATCGCAAGGACGCAAACCTATCGACACTTGAGCTGCGGCGAGAAGCGCTGATCGGCTGGGTTTACAGCCCGTTTCGCATGAATGATCTGATGACTAACACGCTTTCCGATTTATCAGGCAGTGCAGGTCGCGCGATTGATTTGCACCTTTACGATGGTGAATCTCAGTCACCAGAAAATCTGTTGTTTGATAGTAACCCATCCAACACAGCAAAGGAAAATTCGGCGTTCCATCTGCGTCGCGTCATTCAATTTGATCAGCATACGCAGTGGGTGCTGCAATTTGAAGATGTTGCCACTGCCTTGCAGTTCGATTACACCCAAGCATGGTTTACCTTGTTCGCGGGATTCGCGATCAGCAGCCTGTTGTTCGGACTGATGTTGTCGATCATCAACACGCGAGCCAATGCGAACAGGATTGCCGCAGGACTCACATCAGAAATCGGCGAACTTAGCCAGCGTCTCGCGCTTGCTGCTGATTCGGCCAGGATTGGTGTGTGGGATTACCATGTCAAAGAAAATCGCCTGGTATGGGATAAATGGATGTATGCATTGTATGGTGTACGCGCAGAAGAATTTAGCGGAGCCTACCAGGCATGGCAACAAGGCCTACATCCGGACGACCTGGCTCGCGGGGACAGGGAAATTAACGAGGCTTTGAGTGGTGCGCATCCATTTGACACTGAATTTCGGGTGGTCTGGCCGACGGGGGAAGTGCGCTACCTCAAGGCTGACGGCATGGTGTTACGCAACGCCGACGGTGAAGCCGTGCGGATGATTGGGGTCAACTACGATATTACCGATCGGAAACTGAGCGAAATTGCGCTGACAGAGCGTATGGAGCAATTGAACAGCATTTTTGCCCTCTCGCCGGATGGTTTCATCTCCTTCGATGAGGCACAGCGTGTCAAGTATGTCAGTCCTGCCTTTAGCGAGATGACAGGGTTGAGCGTCAATGAGATTGCCGGTCTCGATGAGGCACAGTTTACTGAAAAAATGGCCGCTATCTGCATCTCATCACACGCCTACCGCAGACCGGATGAATTGGCTTCCCTGAATGGCACGGAAGTCAGCAAAACTCCCCGGCGTGAATTAATCGAACTTATAGTTCCCGCCGGACGCACACTACAAGTGAGCCTGCGGAGCAACCATAACGTAGCGGATTCGAAGATGCTCCATTTTCGCGATGTGACCTATGAAACCGAGATCGATAGGATGAAGAGTGAATTTCTCTCCCATGCGGCACACGAATTGCGTACGCCCATGTCCAGCATTCTGGGGGGAAGCGAGTTATTGTTGGAACTCGAGCTGGATGCGCCCACCCAGCGCGAACTGTTGGAAACCATACACCGTCAATCGTTATGGCTAGTCAAGATTATCAACGAGATGTTGGATCTTTCCAGAATCGAGGCGCGTGGCGGGCACGATTTGACCATTATCCCTGTCGATATTGCACAGCTTGTGCAGGATACGGTGGCTAATATGGCTGTCGCTGAGGAACGATGGAAAGTCATGCTTGATCTGCCCCCGGGAGCGATCCATGCGCTGGCTGATATTTCTAAATTTCGCCAGGTGCTAAACAATATTATTGGCAACGCGATCAAATATTCACCGGAAGGTGGAGAAATTCGCGTAGCCATCATTACAGCACCTGGCCGGGTTGGTATCACGGTGAGTGATCAGGGGATCGGCATGACGCCCGCACAAATCCAGCATTATGGTGATCGCTTCTGGCGGGCAGACTCCACTGGAAATATTGCCGGCACTGGCCTGGGTGTGGCAATCGTCAAGGAGATTCTTTTGCTGCTGGGCGGCAGTCTGGATGTTACTTCGCAACCCGCTCAAGGTACGCAAGTTACTTTGTGGTTGCCTACACAGAGGGTATAACTTGCCATGAATGCCGATCATAATAATGTCGCTATGCGTCAGTTACTTAGCGCTTGATATGGGTAAATGACATCACTATGGAAGCGTTAAAATTAAAAATTTAGTTTCCGCATTCATGGTCTGACGAGCTAAATTTCGTGAACAACCATTGTGTCTCGTTTTGAGGCAGGCACTAAAAATATAAAGCAGACAGACAACATAATTTATATTGCACATCGATTATATTATCTGGAGGTCAGATTGGAAATATCACCTGTCGTTGAAGTCTCCGCTGCGGTGTTGCAGCGCCCGGATGGTTCATTCCTGTTAGCCCAACGGCCTGCCGGCAAAATATGGGCGGGGCATTGGGAGTTTCCGGGCGGCAAGGTGGAAGCGGGTGAATCGAGTCGAGATGCGTTGGTACGCGAGTTGCGCGAGGAGTTGGGGATAGAAGTCATTACAGCCTATCCGTGGATTACCCGCGTATTTACCTATCCGCATGCGACCGTGCGCCTGAGTTTTTTCCGCGTCACAGCATGGCAGGGTGAGTTGTATCCGCATGAAGGGCAGCAGTTTTCCTGGCAAAATCCCCATCAATCCCCCTTTGTTAATAAAGGGGGAAGTATGTGTTCGGTGTCTCCCATCCTTCCGGCCAACGGACCGGTCATCCATGCGCTGGAATTACCCCATCTCTATGCCATTAGCAACGTCGCCGAGCTGGGTGTCGATGAGTTTTTGCAGCGACTGGAAATCGCCCTGCAAAATGGTTTGCGGTTGCTACAGTTGCGCGAAAAAAATCTATCGTCCGATGAGCTTCGTACCTTGGCGTATTGTGTCGTGAATATGGCGCATGAGTATGGTGCACGCGTGCTGATAAGCACTGATGTGGCGATGGCGAATGAGGCCGGTGCAGATGGTGTGCACCTGACATCAACGCAGCTTGCCGAATGCGCAGAGCGCCCCGCTGTGGCGTGGTGTGCGGCTTCCTGTCATTCTCGTGAAGAGTTGCGCAAGGCGGAAGCGCTGGGATGCGATTTCGCGCTGTTGAGTCCGGTGTTGCCGACGCTAAGTCACCCTGGTGCAGTTCATCTGGGCTGGGATCAGTTTTCAGTGATGGCGGCGGGTTTATCGATTCCGGTTTATGCGCTGGGTGGTTTGACTCACGTTGATATGCAAACTGCATGGCAGCATGGCGCGCACGGTATCGCGTTGTTGCGTCAGGCCTGGTAAGTCGGAGAAGTGAATTCCTGCTGATCATCGCCTGGGACTTCAACCCGGAATTCTTCGTCTGCCCATTTACCAAGATCGATCATCTTGCAACGCTCGCCGCAAAAAGGGCGAAAGCGATTGTTGGTATCCCAAGGGGATTCCTTGCCGCAGTGGGGGCAGGCAACGATAGGCGGGCGGCTCATGTGGTCAGGGTGCAAAAAGTCAGGTCGAAAGGAACATCAAACTCAAAAATCGTTGATTTTGCTGCATAATTTGCATTGATAAAACGAATGTTGATCGCGTATTTGTTTGCACCTAGCTCAGGTATGCAAGCTAGATCAGAACTCAGAGTGACGCGCAGTAATTGTGCCGCCCGTCCGCCCTGCATTTGCTGGAAAGTCCCCTGATGCGCAATGAAGCTAAGTTTTCGTCCATTTTCGCGCAACAGATGCAGTAATATTTTTATTGCGTCACTAATCGGCAGCAATGGGGCCAGCCATGCACCCAGGCTGGCACGGCGTACACTGGCGGCCTGTTTTTGCCAGTAGTGATAAGAAGGCAGATCAAACTGACAAGTGCCCCCTGGCATGCCAGCGCGCTGTTTGATGCTCATCAGCCATTCATTTTCTCGCAGGTTCATTCCAACTTTCCCAGTCAGCGAGAGCAGGGAGGAGGCCGCTTGTTCTATTTCATTCAAAATGCCGTCGAGTGCCTGTTCGGAGATAGCCGGGTTGTTGTGCAAACAGGCAAGCGCGCGTTTCTGACGTTCAAGCTCTTGTAATAATTCGGATTTTAGGTCGGGACGACCTGCTACTTCATTGAGTTCAAAGAGTGTGGTCAGCGCGGCATGGTGCTCCAGGCTGAGTTCTCCGGACAGGAAATAATTCATGCGTTCGAACAAATCCTCAAGACGCAGCCAAGTGCGGACCTTTTCATTGAGCGGGAATTCGTATCTGATCACTGTCGTTATTGCCTGATATACGTTTGTAAAGAGTAGCGTAGCCCGGATGACATATTGAACATCCGGTTGCCGTCAATTATTGTTGATTCAAGTACTGCTGATGCAATGAGGCAACCTGATTGACCAAGTCAGCCTCAGTACCGTCATTTTGAATGATGTCATCCGCGCACGCAAGGCGTTCCGCTGAAGAGATCTGCTGCGCGATAATCGCACAGATTTCCGGTTCGTCAAGTCCGCTGCGTTGCATCACACGTAAAATTTGATTTTGCTCCGTGCAATTGACTACTAAAACTCGTCCGACCAGCTGTAGAAATGACGGACTTTCAAGCAATAAAGGAGCCATCAGTATCGCATAGGGCGCGTCAGGACTGTCAGCCAGTCTTGCTATGCTTTGCGCCAGGATGAGCGGATGCAGAATGTTTTCGAGCTTTTGTTTTGCAGCGCTTTCGGTAAAGATCAGTTGGCGCATCCTGGTGCGATCCAGACTGCCTGTCGTTGTGATGTATTCAGCGCCGAAGTCGGCACGAATCAACGGGATGGCGAGTCCTTGGGCCTGCGTTAACTGATGCGCAATGTCATCCGTATCGACCACGTTGACGCCCAACACTGCAAACAGGCGTGCGACCGTACTCTTCCCCGAGCCAATTCCGCCGGTTAAGCCCACGTAAAATCGGAGGTCGTTTGCTGTTGCGTTCATGATCCCAGCAGTTGCAGATAGTTTTGCGTTAGCGTCTGCCCCCAGAACAAGGCGATCAAGCCGCCGCCCGCCAGATAAGGGCCGAACGGGATAGGAATGTTGCGTCCATGCTTGAGTGCGACGATCAGGGTAATGCCGACCACGGCGCCGACCAGTGAGGACAAGATAATGATCAGCGGCAGCATCTGCCAGCCTAGCCAGGCGCCCAGGGCTGCCAGCAGTTTGAAGTCGCCATAACCCATGCCTTCCTTGCCGGTGACCAGCTTGAATAGCCAGAACACAGACCAGAGTGCCAGATAACCGAAAATCGCACCCAATACAGCATCGTGCAGTGTGATGTAAACGTTGTTCAGATTAAACAGCAGTCCCAGCCAGATCAGCGGGAGGGTGATGTCATCCGGTAAAAACTGGGTGTCAAAATCGATGGCGGTGAGGGAAATCAAAGCCCAGATCAGCACGCAGGCGCCGATGGCGGCCACGCCGAAACCGAAGTGTGCTGCAGCAAAACCGCACAGGACACCGCTCATCGTTTCAACCAGCGGATAACGCAGCGAAATCGCGGTCTGGCAACCTTTGCATTTGCCGCGTAATAGCAGATAACTGATGACGGGAATGTTTTCCCAGGCGCTGATCTCATGATTGCAATGCGGGCATGCGGAACGCGGCACGATCAGGTTGTAGCGTGCTACCTCTTCGAGCTGTGTTTCATTGAGTTCTGCGCATTGTGATCGCCAGCCCAACTCCATCATTTTGGGTAAACGATGAATCACGACATTCAGGAAGCTGCCGACCAGCAGCCCTAAAATAGTGCACGAGGCGATAAACAACGGCGGGGAGGATGCCAGTAGATCAAGGAAGGTCATATGTTAGGAATGAGGAGTGAGGGATGGGGATTGAGGAGAAAATCACGGTGTTTGCACGATCCGCAATCCTCGTTCCTCAATCCTGTTTTTAAACGACTTGTCCCATTTTGAAAATAGGCAGATACATCGCAATCACCATGCCGCCGATCAGGGTACCCAGCACCACCATGATGATAGGCTCCATCAGACTGGACAGCGCTTCGACAGCATCGTCCACCTCGGCCTCATAGAAGTCGGCGACTTTGGAGAGCATAGCGTCGAGTGAGCCTGCTTCTTCACCGATGGATACCATCTGGATCACCATGCTGGGGAATACTTCGGTATTTTGCATAGACACGGTCAGGCTATTCCCTGTGCTTACCTCGCGTTGTATGTTTTTGGTGGCGTCAAAATACACCGCGTTGCCAGCGGCACCTGCGACTGAATTTAGCGCTTCGACCAGTGGTACGCCTGCGGCAAACATGGTAGAGAGTGTTCGGCTCCAGCGCGCAATGGTGGCCTTGCGGATCAGTTCGCCAAAGATGGGAAGTCTGAGTAACAGTCGGTCCATGAAGGCTTGCATGGGGCGGCTGCGCTTCCAGAAATAGAAAAACGTGTAAAACGCACCGGCAATCCCGCCAAAAATGGCCCACCAATACGACACGAAGAAGTCCGAGATGGCCATGATAAACAGCGTGGGCGCGGGGAGGTCGGCACCAAAGCTGGAGAACAATTCCTTAAAGGCCGGAATGACGAAAATCATGATGACTGCGGTGATGATAAAGGCCACCACGATGATGGAAATCGGATAGAACAGGGCCGATTTAATCTTGCTCTTGATGGCAAGAATTTTTTCCTTGTAGTTCGCGAGACGTTCCAGCAGTTCGTCCAAAATACCGGCCGCTTCGCCAGCGCCGATCAGATTGCAGAACAAGTCATCGAAATACAGGGGGTGTTTGCTAAATGCCTGCTGCAAACTGTTGCCAGTCTCAATATCGTTTTTAATCGTCATCAGCAGCTTGGAGACGGACGGGTTGTGATGTCCTTTGCCGACGATGTCAAACGATTGTAGCAGCGGCACCCCGGCTTTGAGCATGGTGGCCAGTTGCCGGGTAAACAGCGTGATGTCTTTTTCGGTAATCGCTTTGGATTTGTCGCGCACGCGTTTGATTTTTGAAACGGTAACGCCTTGACGGCGCAGGTGGGCAGACAGCAGCGCTTCGCCTGCGGCACGTATTTCTCCCTTAACAAATTTCCCGGCTTTGTCTTTACCTTCCCATGAGTAGGAATATTCTTTCGCTTTTGTTGGTGCGACAGCCATGACGTGTCCTTTGTGTTACTGTTGGTGGGCATGATGCCGAGCTTTGACTGGATTGTAAAGCGGATGAAACGGGGGAGTGGGAAGTAGTAAGTGGTTAGTGTTAAGTGTGTGTAGGTTTTTCCACTATCTACTCACGATTCTCCACTCACAGTTGATTAATGCGCTGAAATAGACGGGCTACCTTGACGATGCGATCCTGCGTTTGAATGATTTCAATCGGATAACCCGCGATTTTCAGGCTGGTGCCGGTTTCGGGTATGTCTTCGAGATGTTCGAGGATCAGGCCGTTGAGTGTTTTCGCGCTGTCGAGCGGCAGGTGCAGTTCCAGCTTCCGGTTGAGTTCGCGTAGGCTGCTACTGCCTTCGAGTAAAAAGCTGCCATCATCCTGGCGTAGAAATTTACCGGTTTGGGCGGGCGAATGTGTGGTGAATTCACCGACGATTTCTTCCAGAATGTTTTCCAGCGTGACCAGTCCCAGTAGCTCACCGTATTCATCCACGACCAGTCCCAAGCGCGTGTGACGTTGCTGAAACTGCTGCAATTGTTGAAGGAGGGGCGTGTCGGACGGGATGAAATAGGGTTCCTGAAGTACTTCTTTGAGTTGAGCAGGTTCCAGGTGCTGATCTTGCAGCAAGGCCGGAACACGTTTGATATGTAAGATGCCGATTATGTTGCCCGGTGTATTTTCAAAAACCGGCAGCAGGGTGTGGTGGCAGGTGATGATTTGCTCGTGCAGCACGCCCCTGTCGGCGTTGATGTTCAGCGACTCAATCTGATTGCGCGGAATCATCACGTGGTTAACGGTGATACGTTCCAAATCAACCAGATTCAGTAGCATCTTCTGGTGTTGGCGAGGCATAAAATGCTCGGCTTCCAGCACCATGCCGCGCAACTCTTCCAACGTCACTTTTTGCTTGCTCTGGTCGGTCTGTATTTTGATGTGCATCAGCCACAATACGGCTTTGACGATGGCGCTGGCCACGGATACGACCGGATGGAAAAGGGTGATTAGTGGTGTGAGCAGATAGCTGGAAGGGAGGGCGACGCGTTCGGGATAGCTGGCTGCAATAATCTTGGGGAGGATTTCCGAAAATATCAGCAACATCAGGGTGATGAGCAGCGTGCCGATCAGCATGGCCAATTCGTTGTGCCCGTACAGGCGCAGGATGATGAACTCGGTCAGTGTCGCGGCGGCGACATTGAGTAAGGTGTTCCCCAGCAGGATGGAGCCCAGCAGTTTGTCTATCTTGCCGAGTAGTTGTGAAGTGAGTTTGGCGCTCTTGTTGCCTTTGCGTATCAGATGGTTGAGGCGATGACGATTGATCGCCATCATGCTGGTTTCCGAGCCGGAGAAAAATGCACTGCAAACCAGCAGTAACAACAAGATGCCAAACAGTGTAGCGGTAGAGAAGTCGTCCAAAATGTTTTGCCGTATATCCCTGATAGGTTTAGTGTGAGAGAGGCGACTGGCGATGTCAAGCCCGTCGCATGCTCCAGATCATCATCAATATTCCAATGATCACCATGGGTAAGCTGAGCCATTGCCCCATGCTGATGCCTAAGGTCATCAGGCCAAAGATGCCGTCATCCGGATTACGGGTGAATTCGCCTAGAAAGCGGAAGCTGCCATAGCCGATCAGGAACAGGCCTGAAACAGAACCAACCGGACGCGGTTTTTTCGCATACAGCCAGAGGATAACAAACAGCAACACGCCTTCCAGCGCGAACTCATAGAGTTGTGAGGGGTGACGCGGCAGATTGTCCACGTGGGAAAACACCATGCCCCAAGGTGCATCGGTGGGACGGCCCCACAATTCACCGTTGATAAAATTACCCAGGCGTCCGAATGCGAGACCGGGTGGCACGAGGGGGGCGACGAAATCCATCAGTTCCAGCCAGCGCAACTTATGCTGGTAGGCGAATGCCGCCATCGCAACAAGGACGCCGAGAAAACCGCCATGGAAGGACATGCCGCCTTCCCATACCGCCAGTATCTTGAGTGGGTTGGAGAAGTAATAGCCGGGATTGTAGAACAGCACTTCGCCTAAGCGTCCGCCTAGAATGACGCCGAGTACACCATAGAACAGCAGGTCATCCAGCGTCTTGTTGTTGATCTGCTGAAGTCCTAGCGCAACGAGGCGTTTTCGCCCCAGCCAGATGAAAGTCAAAAAGCCGGCCATATACATCAGCCCGTACCAGTGAATGGCGAGCGGACCGAGTTGTAGGGCGACGGGATTGATATGCGGATAAACGAGCATGGTGGATTCAGGTAGAATTGATAACTTGATTATAGCTTACACCAGAAAGACATCATGCCAGTTTACCGTTCACGTACTTCCACCCATGGCCGCAACATGGCCGGCGCACGCTCACTGTGGCGCGCAACCGGCATGACTGAAGGCGATTTTGGCAAACCCATCATCGCGATCGCCAATTCCTTTACCCAGTTCGTCCCCGGTCACGTTCATTTGAAGGATATGGGGCAGTTGGTCGCGCGCGAGATTGAACGGGCAGGCGGCATTGCCAAGGAATTCAATACGATAGCGGTTGATGATGGTATCGCGATGGGGCACAGCGGGATGTTGTACTCACTGCCCAGTCGTGATCTGATCGCTGACTCGGTGGAATACATGGTCAACGCCCATTGCGCCGATGCGCTGGTGTGTATCTCCAATTGCGACAAAATCACGCCGGGGATGTTGATGGCGGCGATGCGCCTGAATATCCCTGTAGTGTTCGTCTCGGGCGGGCCGATGGAAGCCGGAAAGGTCAATTGGAACGGCGTATCCCGTGGTCTGGATCTGGTCGATGCGATGGTGGCTGCTGCGGATAGTCGTTACAGCGATGAGGAAGTCGATGCGATTGAGCGTTCCGCGTGTCCTACTTGCGGCTCCTGTTCTGGCATGTTTACAGCTAATTCGATGAATTGCCTGACCGAAGCCTTGGGGTTGTCTTTGCCGGGTAACGGTTCGCTGGTCGCGACACACGCCGAACGCAAACAACTGTTCTTGCGCGCCGGTCGCGTGATCGTCGATTTGTGCAAACGTCATTATGAGCAGGACGACGAATCTGTCTTGCCTCGCAATATCGCGACCTTCAATGCCTTCGAAAATGCCATGACTCTGGACATCGCGATGGGTGGTTCGACCAATACCGTGCTGCATCTGTTGGCGATCGCGCGTGAAGCGGGGGTCGATTTCACCATGAAGGACATGGATCGCTTGTCGCGCCATGTGCCGACACTGTGCAAGGTAGCTCCTTCATCCGAATATCACATGGAAGATGTGCACAGAGCAGGCGGTATTCCGGCTATTTTGGGCGAACTGGACAGAGCCGGTTTGCTGCACGGCGAAGTGGGTTCGGTGCACAGCAAGACACTGCGCGAAGGCTTGGCGCAATGGGACATCGTGCAGAATACGGACGGCACGGCGGACAAGTTTTTCCGTGCGGCCCCGGGTGGTATCGTCACCACCATCGCGTTCTCGCAATCGATGTTGTATCCGGATACCGATTCCGATCGTGCTGCGGGTTGTATCCGTGACATGGCGCATGCCTATTCGCAGGACGGCGGACTGGCTGTGTTGCACGGCAACGTCGCGGTGGACGGTTGTATCGTCAAGACGGCTGGCGTGGATGAGAGCATCTTAAAGTTTACCGGGCGCGCACGCGTGTTCGAGAGTCAGGACGACGCGGTCGCCGCCGTATTGGCCGATACCATCGTCGCGGGCGATGTGGTAGTGATCCGCTACGAAGGCCCCAAGGGTGGACCTGGCATGCAGGAAATGCTCTATCCGACCGCATATCTGAAATCCAAGGGCTTGGGCAAAGTTTGCGCCTTGCTCACCGACGGGCGCTTCTCAGGCGGTACGTCTGGTTTGTCTATCGGTCACGTTTCACCTGAAGCGGCGGCGGGTGGTGCGATCGGTCTGGTTGAGGAGGGCGATACCATCGCCATCGACATTCCGAATCGCAGTATTGTGCTGGCAATAACGGATGCCGAACTGGCAGCCCGGCGTGTCGCGATGGAAGCGCGCGGTAAACAGGCCTGGAAGCCGGTCAGCCGTGAGCGCCATGTGTCGGTTGCGTTGCGCGCTTATGCGGCGATGACCACCAGTGCTGACAAGGGTGCGGTTCGTGATGTTTCACAGATCGAATAAAGAGTAGCGGGTAGTTAGCAGCTCGTAGCAAACAATAAACTGGGGGGTTATATGGTTCAAGCATTAAATGCGCAATTTGGTATCAACGGGCAACTGAGTTTTCGTGAGGATGCGAGCGGCCTGATCGTGGCGGAAATCAATAATGCGCTGGGCAGTGCATCGCTCTGTTTGCAGGGCGCGCATCTGATGACATGGCAGCCTAAGAGTCAGGCTGTTCCCGTCGTTTGGCTGTCGCGAGACACCAAGCCTGCGGTGGGTAAATCCATCCGAGGCGGTGCGCCGGTGTGCTGGCCGTGGTTTGGCGCACACGCGACCGAATCCGGCTTTCCGGGACATGGTTTTGCTCGCACCGTGCCTTGGCGTGTAATTGAGTCCGGGACTGAGCCGGATGGAGCGACGCGCTTGACCTTGCGCTTGGTGGCGTCTGACAAGACGCGAGCGCAGTGGCCGCATGAGTGCAACGTGGATCTGACCGTGGTCGCGGGTGAGGTGCTGCGCATGGAAATGAGAACTGAAAATACCGGCACTGATGATTTTGTTATCGGCGAAGCCTTGCATACCTATTTTCAGATCGGCGATATCGGGCAAGTTAGTGTGACCGGTCTCGAAGGCTGCGAATACTGGGATAAGGTTGGCGGCTCTAATTTGCGTCGTCAGGACGGTGCGATTCATTTTGCTGGTGAAACCGATCGTGTCTATATCAATACCTGTAGCGAGTGCGTGATACACGACGAGCAACTCAAACGTCGTATTCATATCAATAAGTCAGGCAGTTTGTCGACGGTAGTCTGGACGCCATGGGTGGAAAAAGCCAACAAGATGGGCGATATGGGGCAACCGGATGGCTGGCGCGAAATGGTTTGCGTGGAATCGGTGAATGCGATTGAAAATGTGGTGAAGGTCGCTGCAGGCGCCACGCATACGCTGATCGTCGAATATCGCGCAGAATCGGTATAGGCAATTTATTTGTGTTTCGCGTGCAAATACTTAACTTATTGCTGAATTTGAAAAAATTTGTCAACCGGAGCGGGATTCTGTGCGTTATTTGGCCACGCTCAGAAAAGTTGGTAGGCAAACTGGGCGGAGTTGTTTAGAATCGACAGTGGAGGCGTTTACTCCACATTTTAAAGTTCCCTGATAATAAAACGGAGAGAATAATATGAAATCTATCGTCGTAAGCATTGCAGTAGCAGCAGGTTTGATGATCGCAGGTTCAGCAATGGCAGTTGATATGCCAGCAGTGGGCAAAGCAAAGTGTGGCGCATGCCACGCCATCGATAAAAAGCTGGTTGGTCCAGCTTGGAATGATGTTGCCAAGAGATATGCCGGCGACAAGGATGGAGAAGCTACGATCGCAAAACACATTACTACTGGTATCAAAGATGATCCTTACTGGGCTGAAAAGGGTATCAAAGGTCAAATGCCTGCTAAAGGCATGGGCGCATCCGATGCAGATATCAAAGAACTGGCACATTTCATCGCTGGTTTGAAGTAATCAATGAGCACTAAGGTGAGGTCGGCGAAGCCGGCCTTGCTTTAGTGCTTTTTCACTTCCATAAACTGGAAATACCATGAACAAAATAAATGTTTTCTTGATGGCCTTGTGTGCATTTGTACTGGTTGCCTGTAACAAAACCGAGGAAACGCACGCAGCCAAGGTAGACGCAACGCAAGTCTCGACGCCCGAAGTTGCGAATGCTGCGAAAACAGAAGACAATAATACGGCAATTGCACGAGTCTGTTCTGATCCGAAAATGCCTGAGTTGGCAAAAAAGCATAACTGTACCGTTTGTCATGAGCTTGAAAAGAACTGTGTGGGTCCATCCTGGCAGTCCGTTGCCAGTAAATACAAGGGCGCTGACAAGTACACTTTTATAGACAAAACAAACGGCAATAGAGAATACAGTCTGCATGAAGGTTTGATTAAAAAGGTTTCTAAGGGTGGTTCCGATGTGTGGGGGACAATGCCTATGCCGGCTAACGATCCTGCAGGGAAAAAGCAATCTGAGATTAAGGAATTGGTTGACTATATTCTGGCTTTGGCCAAATAGTCGACGCGTCTGTCGTCAAGATGAAAAGCCGGCGCAGACCGGCTTTTTTGTTGCGGGTCAAATTGACAAGCAGTGCCGCTGCTACGCATAATCACAGGCTTGTCGCAACCCGTTGTTCATTACAGGGATTAAAAATGAGATTACCTACTTTGTTTTGTCTGACTGCGCTAGCACTGGTTGCCTGTGGGAAATCAGCCACCGATCAGGTTGCCGCTAGCGGTGAAATGGTTGTTCGTATCGGGGCTGTCGCGCCACTGACTGGGCCTCAGGCGCATCTGGGCAAGGATAACGAGAATGGTACGCGGATGGCGATTGATGATGCCAATGCAAAAGGCGTCACGCTAGGCGGTAGACGAGTGCATTTTGAACTGATCAGTGAAGATGATCAGGCTGACCCGAAGACTGCGACCATTGTCGCGCAAAAGTTGATGGACAATAAGGTTGCCGGCGTGATCGGTCATCTCAACTCCGGCACCACGATCCCGGCGGCAAAAATTTACAGTGACAACGGCATCCCGCAGATTTCGCCTTCTGCCACGGCAGTTTCTTACACACATCAGGGTTTTAAGGGCGCATTCCGTGTAATGGCAAACGATGAACAGCAAGGCCATGTGCTGGGCGCGTATTCGGTGAAGAACCTGGGTGCTAAAAGAATCGCCATTATTGACGACCGTACGGCTTATGGTCAGGGGTTGGCGGATGAGTTCATCAAGGCTGCCCGTGCTGCGGGAGCAGAAATCGTGGCGCACGAATACACCAGCGATAAGGCCGTGGATTTCACTGCTGTGTTAACTGCCGTCAAGGGTAAGCAGCCTGACCTGTTGTTCTACGGTGGAATGGATGCACAAGGCGGGCCGATGGCCAGACAGATCAAGGCCTTAGCGCTGAATGTAAAACTGGTGATGGGCGATGGCGCTCATACCCCGGAATTCGTCAAGCTGGCCGGCGACGCGGCGGAAGGGGCGTATGCCTCATTGCCCGGCGTACCCTTGGATAAGATGCCCGGCGGTAAAGCGTTTTCGGATCGTTTTGTGGCCAAATATCAGCCCATTCAGTCGTATGCGCCATATTGTTATGACGCAGTGAATGTGATGATTGCCGCGATGCAAAAGGCGGACTCGGCAGAGCCTGCTAAATATCTGCCTGCGCTTGCCGGTATTTCCCACCAAGGCGTAACCGCTAACATTCAGTTTGATGCCATGGGTGATCTCAAGGGCGGCTTTGTCACCATGTATCAGGTGCATCAGGGCAAGTGGCAGGCACTCGAAACGCTGGGCGCGGCACAGTAAGGCTGAACACTCCGTACATGGAAATATTCTTACAGCAAATTATCAACGGGCTGGTGCAGGGTAGCGTCTATGCGCTGGTCGCGTTAGGCTACACCATGGTGTACGGCATACTGGGGCTGATCAATTTCGCACACGGCGAAGTGGTGATGGTCGGTGCGATGCTGGCGTTGTCGGCATTGACCGCGATGATAGGCTGGGGATTGTCGCCCTTGCTTGCGTTGCCACTGAGCCTAATACTGGCGATGGCAGGCTGCATGCTGTTAGGTTACGGCATCGAGCGCATCGCCTATCGCCCTTTGCGCCATGCGCCTCGTCTGGCACCGTTGATCACGGCAATCGGCGTCTCCATCGTGTTGCAAAATCTGGCGATGATGATCTGGGGGCGCGAATATCACGCCTTCCCGCAGTTGATTGCCAATCAGTCTCATCATATTGCGGGCGCAATTATCAATGATATACAAATTATCATCATAATCATGGCGTTAGTTATTATGCTGGCGTTGATGGCTGTAGTGCACCGCACCCGTCTGGGACGCGCGATGCGCGCCGTGGCTGAAAATCAACATGCCGCACAATTGATGGGGGTGGACGTCAACCGCGTGATTTCTGTGACCTTCATGCTGGGTTCGGCGCTGGCTGCGATCGCAGGCTTGATGGTCAGCGTAAATTACGGTCTGGCGCACTACTACATGGGATTTCTGCTGGGCTTGAAAGCCTTTACGGCGGCGGTGTTGGGTGGTATCGGCAACCTGCGCGGTGCGATGCTGGGCGGTTTGTTGCTCGGCTTGATCGAGAGCTTGGGTGCGGGCTATATCGGCGATCTGACCGGTGGATTCATGGGCAGTCAATATCAGGACGTGTTTGCCTTTTTTGTGCTGATCGCTGTGCTGGTGTTCAGACCTTCGGGTTTGCTGGGCGAACGACTGGCGGAGCGCGCTTAATGAATAAGTTTTTGAACAACAAAATTATTTATTTTGTGGTGCTGGCGGCTGTATTGCTGTTGCCGTTTGCCACCGATGCTTTGCTCGGGCGCGGCTGGGTGCGCATCGTGGATTTCGCCATGCTCTACATTATGCTGGCGCTAGGCTTAAACATCGTGGTGGGCTACGCGGGGTTGCTGGATTTGGGCTATATCGCATTCTTTGCGGTGGGTGCCTATTGTTACGCGCTGACTGGCTCCCCTCATCTGGCGACGGCCTTCCCGATGTTGTTCCCGGACGGTCTGCATCTGTCGTTCTGGATTGTGTTGCCGATGGCAGCTCTTTTGGCTGGTGGCTTTGGTGTTCTGTTGGGCGCGCCGACCTTGCGGTTGCGCGGGGATTATCTGGCTATCGTCACTTTAGGTTTCGGTGAAATCATCCGCATCTTTATGAATAATCTGAATGCGCCGGTCAATCTGACCAATGGCCCGCAAGGCATCAGCCGCATCGATCCGATTCAGGTGGCTGGCGTGTCGCTTAATGCTACGCAGGAAGTCTTCGGTATCACGCTACCCTCGGTTCACCTGTATTTCTACCTGTTCTTGAGTTTTACAGTACTAGTGGTTTTTGTCTCGCACCGGCTGGAAAAATCCCGCATCGGCCGCGCTTGGATGGCGATCAGAGAGGATGAAATCGCCGCTTCCTCGATGGGGATCAACACGCGCAACTTAAAACTACTGGCGTTCGCGATGGGGGCAATGTTCGGCGGCGTGTCCGGCACTTTGTTCGCAGGCTTTCAGGGTTTCGTCAGTCCGGAGAGTTTTAGTCTGATGGAATCGGTGATGGTGCTGTGCATGGTGGTGTTAGGCGGCATGGGCAATATCTACGGGGTGATACTGGGCGGACTGATGCTGGCGCTGTTGCCAGAAGTGCTGCGCCACAGTGTGGTTCCTCTTCAACAGGCGATGTTCGGCAAAACGGTGATTGACCCGGAAAGTCTGCGCATGTTGCTATTCGGCACTGCGCTGATCGTGGTGATGCTATACCGTCCCGCAGGGCTTTGGCCATCGCGAGTGCGGCGTCGTGAACTGGATACCGATGAGGTCGCTCCATGACGGCTCTCCTAGAATTAACAGGCGTAGGTAAGCAGTTCGGCGGCCTTGCCGCGCTTAACCGTGTGTCGCTGCATATCAACGCTGGCGAAATCTATGGACTCATCGGTCCTAACGGAGCAGGAAAGACCACCCTTTTCAACGTGATCACAGGGCTCTATCAGTTGGATTCCGGAAAATTTCATTTCGCGGGACAGGATTATCAATCCACTATGCCGCACCTGCTGGCGCAAGCGGGGATTGCGCGGACCTTTCAGAATATTCGCCTGTTCGCCAATCTGACCGCGTTGGAAAACGTGATGATAGGCCGCCACCAGCGTACGCAGGCGGGCGTGTTTGGTGCGCTATTTTTGAATCGCGCCACGCGCACCGAGGAACGTGCATCCGCAGATCGCGCGCGGGAATTACTGCGCTATGTCGGCATTACGAAATCATCTCAGACGCTGGCCAAGAACCTGTCTTATGGCGAACAGCGCAGGCTGGAAATTGCCCGTGCGCTCGCGACGGAACCGATGCTGCTGGCGCTGGATGAGCCGGCCGCCGGAATGAATGCCACGGAAACTGAGAGCCTGAAAGTGTTGTTGCATGACATCCGCGCGACAGGGGTGACCGTGATGCTGATCGAACACGATGTGAAGCTGATCATGGGGCTGTGTGACCGCGTGGCGGTGCTCGATTATGGACGCCTGATTGCCGAAGGGGTGCCCGATGAAGTGCGGCAAAATCCCGCTGTGATTGCTGCCTATCTGGGGAGTGATAATGAGTGATGCGCTGCTCGAAGTTCGCGGTTTACAAGTAGGCTACGGCGGTATTCACGCCGTCAAAGGCATCGATTTTCATGTCGCGCCGGGTGAGTTGGTCGCGCTGATCGGCAGCAACGGAGCCGGTAAAACGACGGCGCTCAAGAGTCTGGCTGGATTGATTGCGCCTGCTGCCGGACACATACACTACGATGGTAAGAGTCTGACCAAAATTCCGGCCCACCTGCGAGTTTCACTGGGGATAGCGCTGGTGCCTGAAGGGCGCGGCGTGTTCGCCCGTTTGTCGGTGGCGGAAAATCTGCTGATGGGGGCGTATAGCCGCTGCGATCAATATGAGATCGACGAGGATCTGGCGCGTATGTATACCTTATTCCCGCGTCTGGTTGAACGCCGTGATCAATTGTCGGGCACGTTGTCAGGCGGTGAGCAGCAGATGCTGGCGATGGCGCGCGCCCTGATGAGTCGTCCGCGCTTGTTGATGCTGGACGAACCCAGCATGGGCTTGGCACCCTTAATGGTTAAAAAAATATTTGAAACAATTCAACAGGTCGCCTCGCAAGGTATGAGCATCCTGTTGGTCGAGCAAAATGCCAGACTGGCATTGCAGGTGGCTACAAGAGGTTATGTGATGGAGGGTGGGGCGATCACCTTGTCTGGGGTATCTTCTGAATTGCTAGGCAGCGATGCCGTGCAGCGCGCCTATCTGGGCGGCTGACCGGCTTTTTCGATTTTCTGTCTTCCCGTAACTTATTGCTATTTATCAGAAGTTAGAAAAACCGTGGTCTGTCCCCTGTTTGCCCTGTTTGTCTAGTAGTGTTGGATATAGACCATCGTGTAACCGGCTATTTACTCCATTTCGCGTTCAGAATTTGTTCGCTTCTACTTTCGGTTAATCGCAATATGCAGGAGCAGTCCTGTTTATGGATCGTAATGCCGCGATCGCGCGTGATGTAGCCGACTATCGGTTGTGGCGGCACTGGGTTGCAGCATTTGGCCATGCGGGTCAGTAAATTGCCGATGCCCTCGATCAGTATCCCGGTCGAAGAACGTTGTTCAGCCGCCGGTTTGAAAACAGGTTTTTCGATGAAAATGGTCTTGGTCGGCAACTCCTCCTGTAGCGCCATGGCAATGCGGCGCTGTGTGACTTCATTGCGTCCCAAGGCGGCCAGCAAATCATCAAGCTTGTTGAAGTGCAACCGTTGCGCGAGTTTTTCCTGATTGACCGAGGTGATGCCGAGCCGGTGCAGCTCGCGATCCAGTTGCGTTCTGCCTTGCGCTACACTTTCATCGTAGTTCTGACTCTTAAACCAGGCGCGCACCTTGGCCCGTGCCCGTGCTCCTTGCAGAAATCCCAGCGCAGGACTCAGCCAGTCGCGACTGGGCCCGCCGATCTTGGTGGTGAGGATTTCCACTCGCTGACCGTTCTTGAGTTTGTAGTTTAGCGGCACGATGGCGCCGTCCACCTTAGCGCCGCGCGTGCGATGACCTAAGTCCGTGTGTAGCATATAGGCGAAATCGACCGGGGTCGCACCGACGGGTAAATCGATGACACGACCTTGCGGGGTGAGCACGTAAACCTGATCGTGGAACAGTTCGTTCTTGAATTGTTCAGCGCCCTCAGATATTTCGGTAATATCTTGTTTCCACTCTAATATTTGTCTAAGCCAGACGATCTTCTCATCGAACTTCGGATCGGTCTTTTTACCTTCCTTGTAGCGCCAGTGCGCCGCGACACCCAGTTCTGAATGTTGGTGCATCTCGCGGGTGCGAATCTGCACTTCGAGCGCCAGTTGACGCGGTCCGATCACGGCGGTGTGTAAGGAACGGTAATTGTTGCTCTTAGGTCGGGCGATGTAGTCGTCGTACTCGCTGGCAATCGGTTGCCAAAGCTCATGCACGATGCCCAGCGCCGTATAGCAGCTTTCCACGTCCTCAACCAGTATGCGCAGCGCGCGCACGTCATATAGCTCGTCAAAGTCAAGTTGCTTACGCTTCATCTTGTTGATGATGCTGTAGATGTGTTTTGGGCGGCCGGTCACCTCTGCGCTGATCCCGGCCTGAGCTAGTGCCTGTTTGAGTTGGCCGGTTACATTATCGATGTAGCGCTCGCGATCGATTCGGCGCTCATCGAGCAGTTTGGCTACTTTTTTGTAGAGCTCAGGATTGAGGTAGCGTACCGACAGGTCTTCGAGCTCCCATTTGATCTGCCATACCCCCAGCCGATTAGCCAGCGGGGCAAACAGACTCTGTGTCTCCAGTGCGATGCGTTTTTGTAGTTCCGGCGCAGCACCGGATAGGCAGCGCAGGGTTTGAGTGCGCTCGGCCAGTTTGATCAACACCACGCGAATATCGCTGACCATCGCCAGCAGCATCTTGCGCAGGTTCTCCATTTGCCCGGCCTGATCACCGGTATGGGCCGGCACGTGGCTTTCGCTAAACTGCTGAATTTGTTCGACGCGCGAAATCCCCTCGACCAGCGACGTGACGTTTGATCCAAAATCGGCAGTGAGCTTGATCTTCCAGTCGGGCAGGTATGCTGGCACGGCATGCAACAGGGTCGCGGCAATCGTGTCCGCATCCATATTCATTTCGACTAGTATGGCCGATGCTCCCAGTGCATGTTGTATCAGCGGTGCGCCGGTAAGTTCAATATCTCCGGCGTAAAGCGGGGTGACCAACTCGCAGGCGCGCTTAATCTCGTCTATATCGCTTGAGGAGAAGACGGGGGCCAGGGCATCCAGCCAGGACGCAATATCTGCGGTGTTCTGCATGTTGTGTATGGCAACCATATTGTTCTCTCTACGACTTTTTAATCGAAAACACGTGCGTTGCGTTGCAGGTTCAAGATAATACCTTGAACAGCAGTTTGGTGGCGAGAGCGAGCAGTAGTAGGGCGAACAGTTTGCGCAATACGTCTATATTCATCTTGTGAGCGGCTTTTGCGCCCAGAGGCGCGGTAAAGACACTGGCCGCTGCGGTCCAAAACAGAGCGGGCAGATAGATAAAGCCCAGACTTGCCCCGGGTAGTCCCTGGATGTGAAGTCCTGTGGCGATATAACCTGCCGTGCCACCCAGCGCGACAGGAAAGCCGATGGCAGCTGATGTGCCGATGGCGTTGCGCATCGGCACGTTGCACCAGAGTAAAAAGGGCGTGACGATAGTGCCCCCGCCGATGGACACCAGGCTGCTCAGGCCGCCGGTGAGTGTGCCGGCTAAGGTCATGCCAACACGGCCGGGGAGTTGACGCGTGGCGTGAGGTGGCTTGTTGATCAGAATTTGCGCGGCAGCGAAGTAGACGAAACAGGCAAAGAAAATACCTAATCCTCTGGTCGGAATAGCGGTGGCGAGCTGCGCGCCTATGGTAGCGCCGATCAGGATGCCGGGCGTGATGTTGCGCACCACCCGCCAGTTCACAGCGTTGTGCTGGTGGTGTTTACGCATGCTGGCGAGCGAAGTGAAAATAATGGTTGCCATGGCGCTGCCCAGTGCCAGATGCATGCTGTGTTCAGCTGGAAAATGCTGTGCATCGAATAGAAACAGGAAAACCGGAACCAGTATGGTGCCGCCGCCCACGCCGAACATGCCGGCCATCAGACCGGCTAAAACGCCGAGTGTCAGATAAGCCGCATACCATTCCATCTCAATCGTGAACCAGTTGTGTCGTGATGTATTGCCATTCGGCAGGATCAAGCGGGGTGATGGAAAGGCGGTTGCCCTGTTGCAGGGTGCGCATGCGCGATAGTTCCGGATGCAGGCGCAATTCGGCCAGCGAGATCAGTCGGATTTTTTTCACCAGTTGCACGTCGACATTGAACCAGCGTGGCTGCTCCTGCGTGGCCTTTTCATCAAAATATTTGCTGTCACGATCGAACTGCTTGGCGTCAGGATAAGCGGTGCTGGACACTCTTGCGATACCGGCGATGCCGGGAATTTTGCAGTTGGAATGGTAAAACAGCACGCCATCGCCGACGGTCATTTGGTCGCGCATAAAGTTGCGCGCCTGATAATTTCTCACGCCATACCAGGCGACGCTCTGTTCGGGAAAAGTGGCCAGATCGTCGATGCTGACGTCGGCAGGTTCGGATTTCATTAGCCAGTAACGCATGTTTGGATTTGTCTTTGTAAAAATTATTAAAAATCAATCTGTTGCAGATATTTCAGATTTCCCATACCGTCAACGGTTTGCGCAACCCGCTTATGTTACTCGAACGATGAGTTTCATGTTCAATGGCGTGAGATGAAAAGTTGCGTTACCCTGATAATAGAGCGGCAGCTTTTGCTAATGAGACAACGAGGATATGCTATGACCGATATGACAACACGCGCCCTACAGGCCGAAACCACTTTGCGGCAAGGCGAGCTGGCGAAGATGAAATGGATCGCCGCCGGTTTGTTGTGCGCCGCCGCTGTTTTATATGTGCTGGGCAAGGTGTTTCATCTGGGTTATCTGGCGGCCTTCGCGGAAGCGGCGATGATCGGTGCCTTGGCAGACTGGTTTGCGGTTGTGGCACTGTTCCGTCATCCGCTGGGCGTACCCATTCCGCATACTGCGATTATCACCCGTAATAAGCGCACCATAGGGAACAGTCTGGCTGATTTCGTGGTTGGGCAATTTCTGAGTGCTGACGTCATCGGGCAGCGACTCAAGCGATACGATGCCGCGCGCCATTTGTCGCAGTGGCTGGCTTTGCCTGAAAATCGGACACGCATCGCGAGCTATCTCAATCATGGTTTTGTCTATGGCGTAAAGGCGCTTGATGACCGGCGTATACACGATTTCATTGCACAGACTGCCCGTAGCAAATTGCAGGACATCGATCTTTCCGGATTTATGGTGAGCGGGTTGGAGTTGGTCACGCGCAATCACAGCCACCGAAAAATCTTGCATGGCGGACTGAACCGCTTCGCCGACTATGTGGAAAGCCCGGATAACAATGAGACGATCTCAGCCTTTATCAAGGGTTGGAGCGACAACGCTTTTGTGCAGAGCATGATAGAACCGTTTGTGCCGACCATACGCGCAGCGGTCGTCAATAAGCTGCGCGCGGTGTCCGAAGATGAAGCCAATGGCTTGTATCGTGAATTCGACGAGCAAGTGCAAAGTTATCTGTTGCGACTGCAACAGGATCCCGAATTGCGTGATTGGGTGAACAGCCAAAAAGCCGCCTTGCTGGATCGCCCTGAGTTCGGTCAGCAGATTGAATCGTTGTGGAATCAGTTGCGTGATTGGGTGGTGCTCGATCTGTCTCATCCCGATTCGCTGATCGCCGGGAAGATTGAACACTTGGTGGGCGAACTGGAGCAGTATCTGGCAACCGATGACGCGCTGCGTTCATGGATCAACGATCAGATACAAGTCGCGCTGATACAGGCGGCCAATGCCAACAAGGGGGTGGTGGGCGAACTGATACGGGAAGAGTTTGCCAACTGGGACGATAAATACATGGTCGATAAACTGGAACTGTATCTGGGGCGCGACCTGCAGTACATCCGCATCAACGGCACGCTGGTCGGCGGCCTGTTCGGTTTGCTGATCTATGCTGTGACGCAGTTGGTGACTGGCGGCTGATCATAGCTGCAAATGAAAAGTGCGACCCGAAGGTCGCACTAAAATAAAGCCCCCCGCCTGTGCCGTTGACCCAGCATCTCGAACCTAAAGGTTCAAGAGGGTCGCTTCTCTGCTGCATCAGGATCATCCGCTATGGGACATTCACAACAGCAGCGTGTGAGTCGCGACCTGGTAAGTTACTTGGTTCAAAGAATATATGAATCTGACGAACACCGCAGGGGACAAACTGTAACGCTTAATTCTGACTGGTTTGCCGAGATTAAAACAGCGTGTCTTGTTCGGCGAGAGCTTGGTCGATTGCCTTCTGCATGGAGCCCATTCTACGCGTAAAGTCCGAGAGGTCAACACCGCGTCCCAATTTCATTGAAAGCAATTCATGAGAGATATTGAGCGCCGCCATGATCGCGATACGCTCGACATTGATGATCTTGCCTGCATCGAGAATTTCGTTCATTTTCTTGTTGAGATAGGCGACCGCGTCGAGTAATTCTTCGCGTTCTTCATCCAGGCAGGCAACGCGCAGTTCGCGGTCAAGAATTTTGATATCCAGCGTATTTTTGTTGGTCATGAGATTTCTTCAGGTAACGTGGATAACAGTTTCTCCATGCGGAGCTTTGCGCTTTCCAGTTTGTCGTTGCATAGCCGATTGCTGCTCAAGGCTTGTGCCAACTCCTGGCGTAAGGTGTGATTTTCCGCGCGCAAATGACCGCTGACCTGTATCAATTGGGCGAGTTTACTTTCTAATTGGCTGAGTTCATTTTCCATGGGCTTAATATAGTGTGAAAAGTGCTGATAAGTCAAACGGTAACAAGGGGGTTTGTAGGCGTTTTGTAAATGGCAGCTTCAGTTTAGTGGTGTAATTGTGTTAAAATGCCCCTCGCTTTGAGGTGCTTTGCTGCATTGCAGTCAAGTTAAACGGGAAGCAGGTGCGTTGTCACAGGTTGAAATAGTGGGAGGTTCGCGTTGCGAATTTGCCGAATTTTGAGGTGTGAAACAATGCCTGCGCTGCCCCCGCAACGGTCGTCGAGTGTGGGTTTGTCAATATGCCACTGTGAGTAATCCCCCCAAGGGGATCTTATGGGAAGGCGGCAGATCAAGACTCGTGAGCCCGGATACCGGCCACGGAGCAATGGTACAGAAGATGCTGCGGGAGGCGCGTCGGATAAGCTGCCGCATCGCGCCGATCTTGCAGCTATTCCGAAACACCTTTTGCCGCATTTTCTGATTAATCTTATTCCAACGGGGTCGCTTGGAATTTACTCAGGAAATGTCATGAAACAAAAAACAATCATTCTTGCACTGTTCGGTGCACTATCAATACCTGCAGCAGCTTCGGCCGATACTCCGCCTACATTGGATGCCATCGTCGTCACCGCGACACGCATGCCGCAACCGTTGAGCAAAATAATTGAAGCTGTCACGGTGCTGAGCGAACAGGAAATACGTAAATCCGGTGCGCCTGATGTGGCTACGCTGCTTCGCTCGCTGGCGGGAGTCGAAATTGTACAGTTGGGCGGGCTGGGCTCGCAGTCCAGCACCTTCATGCGCGGCACTAATTCGAATCAGGTGCTGGTTTTGCTAGATGGCGTGCGCATGGATTCCGCGACGACGGGCGCAACGGCGGTAGAGCATCTTATGTTGGATAGCATTGAGCGCATTGAAGTGGTGCGCGGCAATGTCAGCAGTCTGTACGGTTCAGAAGCGATCGGTGGGGTGATCCAGTTATTCACTAAACAAGGACACGGCGCGCCGGCTTTCAGTGCTAGTGCCGGTGCGGGAAGTCACGGTACACAACGTTATTCAGCCGGATTTGCCGGAGAAGTGAATGACACGGCTTTTAGTATGAATGCGGGAAACGTTAAAACGAACGGCGTATCAGCGATGAGTCCGTTGCTGGCGCCGGGGGTCAACCCCAATAACAATGGTTATGAAAATACCACCTTTAATGCGCAGATTAAACACGCTATCAATGCAGATCATGCTTTGTCTGCATCTCTGTTCAGTAGTCGTGGTAGGGTATCGTTTGATAACCCGTACAATCTGGCCATCACCGATGTCAATAACACCGTAGAAAATATCGATAAGCTATCACTGGCATCGGATGATCAGTTAAACGCGATGTGGCACAGTCAGGTGCGCCTCTCGCAAGGAGTCGACGATAGTCATACTTATACCAACGGCGTGCCAGCCTATCGTTTCCGGACGCAAAACAACCAATTGGTCTGGCAAAATAATTTCAAGATTGCTGATGCACAAAATTTAATTGTTTCGGCGGAAAAATTGGCGCAGACGGTAAATTCAGACACGGTTTACACGCAAACTCGGCGTAATGTGAATAGTTTTCTGGCGGGATATGTCGGTGAATTCTCTGCGCAACAAGTGCAGTTGAATCTGCGTCAGGATAATTACTCTGATTTTGGCACTGCCAACACTGGTTTACTGGGGTATGGTTTCTCTTTTGCGGAAAGCTGGCGTGCGACAGCCAGCATCAGCAATGCCTTCAGGGCTCCAACGCTTAACGACATGTTTTACCCGTTCACTAATTATGGTTTTGGCTTCACCTACGCAGGTAACCCGAATTTAAAGCCGGAACGTTCGCAAAACAGGGAGGTCGGATTGCACTACGGGCAGAATGGACAGCGTGTCGACGCGGTCTATTTTGAAAACAGAATAAACGATTTGATTAGCAGCAATGCGGCCGGATCAAGCATGATCAATATCAATCAGGCGAAAATTACAGGTCAGGAATTGAGCTATACGGGTGATTTTGGCAATAAGCACTTGAGAGCGAGTATGTCATTTCAGAATCCGCGCGATGCGTCCACTGGCGCGGTGCTGCAACGTCGTGCTAAACAGTTCGGCAGCATTGCCGCATCGCATGATTTCAAGGACTGGAACATGGGGGCGGAAGTTCGTTACAGTGGTTCGCGTCAGGATGTTAATTACAATGCCTTTCCATCTGCGCCGGTCACGCTGCATGGCTACGAGTTGTTCAATCTGACCTCGCGCTATCAGATCGAAAAAAATCTGCATGTCTCGGCACGCGTGGATAATTTGTTTAATCGCAATTATTCGGAAGCCTATAGCTACAATACTTTGGGCCGTACACTGTTCGTCGGTTTGACTTATCAGCAGTAACGTAACACAGTTTCACTTCTTATCGCCGCACGCTGCGCAGTTTGGTATGATTGCGCGGCTACTCACCTTCAGGAGATGTCATGAATAACATCCGGTTCCAAAAAATTGCAGTTTTCGTCGCACTGGTCGCCCTAATGGCATCCACCCGCACTCACCATTTCGATTCTATGACG